>CANCAO010000049.1 GCA_947374105.1 Comamonadaceae bacterium
AGCGTGTTGCCGGGGTCACCTTTAGGCTCATCGACGCGGCCGTGCAAGACGCGTCCGTCCATCGTTTCAAGCCGCACTTTGCCAATCCATTGCGCGGGGTAAGCGGTATCGACTTCGGCGTCGAGCTCCATCACCACTTTGTCGTGGAAATCAACCACCTCTGGGCTCTTAAAGCTGGCGTCAAACTCGGTTAATCCGGCATGATTCAACACAGCCACCAAGCCCAGCACCGTGCCCATGGAGAACTTGCTTTGGTGCACGGTTTGCGGGTCAGTCACGGGGCCCAGCACGTCAATCGCGCCTTGGTGAACCAGCGCGGTGACGTGCTTCACGTCAGTTGCGCGCAGGCTGTAGGTGTGCATCACCTGTTGCAGTGCGTCAGCCGCTGGGTGGGTGTGGCGGCATGAGGCGTGGAACTTGAACGAGGTCTCGGCCAACGCCCAGCGCGTGCCCAGGCCATCAACGAGTTTGCGCGGGTCGGCGTCGCTGGACATGCCAGCGGCCATGCCTTGTGGGCCTTCCAAAATGCGTCGCGCGCCGGTGAAACCGCCTTGCGCCAAGTAGGCGGCGGTCAGGCCCGCGCCTGCGGCATGGGCGGTGTGCAGTTGTTTGGAGTCCGCCGCGTCGCGCAAGAACTCCCACAGACCGCCGGACTGCGTGCCCGCCGAGCCAAAGGCGTGCAACATTTGCTCGGGCGTCAAACGCAGCAAATGGCCGACTGCGGCGGCAGCGGCCAGCGTGCCTGCCGTGCCGGTGGTGTGGAAGATTTTGTAGTGCGATCGGCCTAAAAATTCCCCCACCCGAATGCCCACCTCGTAGCCCGCCACGCTGGCGGTGAGTAGCTCTTGCCCAGACCTTCCCAGCGCTTGTGCCACCGCCAAGGCGGCGGAGAACACCACGGTGGCCGGGTGAAACACCGAGCCGTTGTGCACGTCGTCCTGCTCGGCCACGTGGGAGGCGGCAGCGTTGATGCTGGCTGCAATCAACGGGCTGCTGCCACGCCTGTGAATCAAGATTTCGCTTGGGCCATCGCTGGGGCCCATGCTCTCCATGAACTGGGCCAAGGTTTCGACCGCGCGAGCGCCTTTGCCTGCGAGGGCCGAGCCGATCCAGTCGAGGAACAGGTCTTCACAGCGGCGGATGACGGGCTCGGGGATGAGCTCAAAGCGCAGGGTGGCGGCGAAGGTGGCCAGGGATTCGGTAGATGGCGTCATGTCAGAAGGAGCGTGGTAACCCCAGCACATGTTCAGCCACATGCGACAAGATCAGGTTGGTGGAAATGGGGGCAACTTGGTAGAGGCGCGTTTCGCGGAATTTGCGCTCGATGTCGTACTCGCAGGCAAAGCCAAAACCGCCGTGCATTTGTAGGCAAACGTTCGCAGCTTCCCACGAGGCTTTGGCGGCCAGGTACTTGGCCATATTGGCCTCGGCCCCGCAGGGTTGGTGCGCGTCGAAAAGTTCGCAGGCTTTCCAGCGCATCAGATTGGCGGCTTCGATCTCGATGTAGCTCTCGGCAATCGGGAATTGCACGCCTTGGTTTTGGCCGGTGGGGCGACCAAAGACGACGCGCTCTTTCACGTACTTTGTCACGCGGTCGATGAACCAGTAGCCGTCGCCAATGCATTCAGCGGCGATCAGCGTGCGCTCGGCGTTCAAGCCGTCCAAGATGTATTTGAAGCCCTTGCCCTCTTCACCAATCAGGTTCTCCGCCGGGATCTCCAGATTCTCGAAAAACAGCTCGTTGGGTTCGTGGTTCACCATGTTGGGGATGGGACGCACGGTCATGCCGGTCTTCTCGGCTTGGCGCAGATCGACCATGAAGATCGACATACCTTCGGATTTTTTCTTCACGTCGGCCAGCGGTGTGGTGCGCGCGAGCAAGATCATCCAGTCGCTGTGTTGCACGCGACTGATCCAGACCTTTTGACCGTTGATGACGTAGCGGTCTCCCTTTTTGACAGCGGTGGTTTTGATCTTGGTGGTGTCAGTGCCGGTGCTGGGCTCGGTTACGCCCATGGACTGCAGCCGCCATTCGCCCGTGGCAATCTTGGGTAGGTACAGCTCTTTTTGTGCTTGGGAGCCATGGCGCAAGAGCGTGCCCATGTTGTACATCTGACCATGGCAAGCACCCGAGTTGCCGCCGCTGCGGTTGATTTCTTCCATGATGACCGAGGCCTCGGTTAGGCCCAGGCCCGAGCCGCCGAACTCCTGCGGGATCAAGGCGGCCATCCAGCCCGCCTTGGTGAGTGCATCGACAAAGGCTGCAGGGTAGCCGCGTTCAGCGTCGATCTTGCGGTGGTACTCGTCCGGGAACTGCGAGCACAGGTCGCGCACCGCATCGCGGATGTCTTGGTATTTGTCTGTTTTGGTCATTTGCCCTAATTCTGCCGCAGGGATGTCCATTCGGGTTCGGATGTGTCTAGGTGAAAACACCACTTATTGCTGACTTAATTGGGTGTAATCTACAAAAATGGCCAAATTAAAGCAGCTTGAATCTTTCGTCTCGGTCGCCACTCGGGGCAGTTTGACGGCTGCAGCCAATGCCGAGGGAGTGGCGCCCGCCATCATGGGGCGTCGCTTGGACGCGCTTGAGGAGCGGTTAGGCGTTAAGCTGCTTCTGCGCACTACCCGGCGCATTACTTTGACGCACGAGGGCAGTGCTTTCCTGGAAGATTGCCAGCGTTTGCTGACAGATTTTGCCAACGCAGAGGCCAGCGTGTCAGCGGGTGGTGTCAAAGCCAGCGGTTATTTGCGCATCGCAGCCCCGGCCGGTTTTGGCCGTCGGCATGTGGCGCCGCTGGTGCCCCGTTTTCGTGAGCTGCATGCGGATGTAACGATATCTCTCAACCTGAGTGACCGGGTGATGGACATTGCAGGCGAAGGCTTTGATTGCGCGGTGCGCGTGGGGGACATGCCGGACTCGTCACTGGTCAGTGTTCGCTTGGCCGACAACCGCCGCCTGTGCGTGGCCACACCCAAATACCTGAAGCAACATGGCACGCCGGTGTTGCCCCAAGACTTGGCCCGTTTTGATTGCTTGGTGCTGTCCAGCGATGCTTCCCAGACGCGTGGCTGGGCTTTCAAAGTGCCCAAGGCCGAGGGTCATGAGGTGATTTACTTCAAACCCCATGGCCCTATGGACTGTTCAGACGGTCAAGTCTTGCATGATTGGTGTCTGGCGGGTTACGGCATCGCGTGGCGCAGCTCTTGGGAGGTGGAGGCGGAGATCAAGGCGGGCCTGTTGGTGTCCGTGCTAGAGGACTACGCCGCGCCGCCCAATGGCATTTACGCTGTGTTTCCCCAGCGCAAACACCTGCCTTTGCGGGTGCGTTTATGGGTCGACTTTCTTAAACACCACTACAGCCAGAGCGAATTCTGGCAAATGCCTGGCTGAGGTCTGGCCTGTTTTTCTGCAAGCCAAAAACAAAACCCCGCCAGTCTGCACTGAGCGGGGTTTGTAAAAGCAGCCGGAGCCGCTGGCGCAGCGCCCTGCGCTTGACGGGGCTTACTTTTTGGCTGCGGGAGCCGCTGGTGTTGCAGGTGCGGTAGCCGCTTGCTCGTCGGCCATGCATTTCTTCATGTGGCTGCCTTTTGCGGCACCGGCGAGTTTCTTGTCGGCGGCAGATTTCTCACAAGCTGGGCTGGTGGCTGCTGCTGCGGGCTTGGCGCTCAGGCATGACTTCATGAAGGCCTTGCGCTCATCGCCTTTTTTATCGCCAGCCTCTTTGTTGCAGGCGCCCATCTTGTTTTGCTGTGGTGTGGCGGCTTTGTCATCGGCGGCGTGGGCAGCGCCCAAGGAGAGAGACAGACCAAGAGCTAGCACTGCGATCAGTTTGTTCATGTTGATTCCTCGATTCATAGAGTTGAAGTTTATAAATGTCACATAGCGAAGCAAGCATACAACGCTGTAACTTGCAAACCGGATGACAAGCGCTTCCCCGTAAAATCGACAAGATATGTTGTCTGTTAAAAATGAACTGCTCGATGCGCTAGGTGCTGTCCTAGAGCAACTCCTTCCCGGTATGGGCACCAAAGCCGCGTTTGAGTCGCCCAAGGTGGCGGCCCATGGTGATCTGGCCACCACAGCGGCCATGCAATTGGCCAAACCCCTCAAGCAAGCGCCCCGCCAAGTGGCCGAGCGGCTGCGTGACGCACTGCTGGCAGCCCCGGCTTTTGTGCACTGGGTGGATGCGGTAGAGATCGCCGGACCAGGCTTTATCAACATCAAACTCAAACCTGCTGCTAAGCAAGAAGTAGTGCGCGAAGTTTTGCAAGAGGGTTTGCGCTTCGGCCAGCAGCCCACCATAGGGCGACGCATCTTGGTCGAATTTGTCTCAGCCAACCCGACGGGCCCTTTGCATGTGGGCCACGGGCGGCAAGCGGCCTTGGGGGATGCGATTTGCAACCTGTTTCAGACCCAGGGCTGGGACGTGTACCGCGAGTTTTATTACAACGACGCAGGCGTGCAAATTGCCACGCTGGCTACCAGCACGCACATGCGTGCCAAAGGCTTCAAGCCGGGCGATGCCGAATGGCCCGAAAATGCATATAACGGCGAATACATTGCCGACATCGCGCTTGATTTCATGGCGCGCAAAACAGTTCATGCCGATGACCGGGCTTTCACCGCCTCCGGCGACTTGAACGACTTGGACGGTATGCGTCAATTTGCCGTCGCCTATCTGCGCCATGAGCAAGATAAAGACTTGCAAGCCTTTAACCTGAAGTTTGACAACTATTACCTTGAATCAAGTCTGTACACCAGCGGCAAGGTTGACGCTGCCGTGCAGAAATTGCGCGAGGCGGGCAAGACCTATGAGCAAGACGGTGCACTGTGGCTTAAGTCCACCGACTATGGCGACGACAAAGACCGCGTGATGCGCAAGGGTGACGGCAGCTACACCTATTTTGGTCCTGATGTGGCCTACCACATCACCAAGTGGGAGCGCGGTTTTGAGAAGGTTGTGAACATCCAGGGCACCGACCACCACGGCACCATAGCGCGTGTGCGTGCGGGCTTGCAGGCGGCGGGTGTGGGTATCCCCGAGGGCTACCCCGACTACGTGCTGCACACCATGGTGCGCGTGGTGCGTGGTGGTGAAGAGGTCAAAATTTCCAAACGCGCTGGTAGCTACGTGACGCTGCGCGACCTGATCGAGTGGACCTCGAAAGACGCAGTGCGCTTCTTCCTGCTCAGCCGCAAGCCCGACACCGAGTACACCTTTGATGTCGATCTGGCCGTGCAAAAGAACAACGACAACCCGGTGTACTACGTGCAGTATGCCCATGCGCGCATTTGCTCGGTGCTCACGGCGTGGCAGGAAAAAGAAGGTGGTGATGTGGCCAGTTTGGTGCAGGTTGACCTCACACCATTGCAAAGTCCGCAGGCGCAGGCGCTGATGCTGGCGCTGGCCAAATATCCCGACATGTTGACCGCTGCTGCACAAGATTTTGCCCCCCACGATGTGACGTTCTACCTTCGCGAGTTGGCGGCCTGCTACCACAGCTACTACGATGCTGAGCGCATTTTGGTGGACGATGTTGCGGTCAAACAAGCGCGCTTGGCACTGGTCTGCGCGACGGCTCAGGTGTTGCACAATGGCTTAGCAGTGCTGGGTGTGGATGCCCCGCGAAAAATGTAGAAAGCAAGCGAATGAACCAGCAGCAGAAAAAGCAAAAAGGTGGCACCCTTGTGGGCTTCATCATCGGTGTCGTCGTTGGTTTAGGGGCTGCACTGGCGGTGGCCGTTTACATCACCAAGGTACCTATCCCTGCCTTTCTCAACAAGGGGCAAACCCGCACGGTTGATCAAGATGCCGCTGAGGCCCAGAAAAATAAAAACTGGGATCCCAATGCTCCGCTCTATGGCAAGAACCCAGTCAAGCCTGCGGCACCCAGCCCTGCGCCCGTTTCTGCCCCCTCCGCGGAACCTGTTGCACCCAGCCCAGCCGCCAAAGTTGAGGTCAAGCCCATTGAGATCAAGCCAGCGGTTTCAGCAGACCCTCTCGGTGATTTGGCTAAAGCCAAATCGAGTGGAGATCCTTTTAATTATTTTGTCCAGGTGGGTGCTTTTCGTACGCCTGAAGATGCCGAAAGCCAGCGTGCCAAACTTGCGTTGAGTGGTGTGGATGCCAAGGTCTCTGATCGTGAACAGTCTGGGCGCATGGTTTACCGTGTTCGTGTTGGCCCGTTTGACAAGAAAGAAGAAGCCGAAAAAAGTAAAGTAAAAATGGAAACCGCTGGATTTGAGACCGCGCTGGTTCGCGTTCAACGCTAGCCCTTTCTCTACCGAATACTAAGGAGTGCCTGATGATGAAGCGTCGTGAATTTTCGTTGACTGGTGGTGCTGTTTTTGCCGCCGGTTTATGCAACCTGTCTTTGGCGCAAGCCCAGGTCGGCGGACCCACTGCGGGAGTGGACTACCAACGGCTTGACAAGCCAGCCCCTGTGGATACGCCGGCAGGCAAGATCGAAGTTATTGAGTTTTTTTGGTATAGCTGTCCGCATTGCAATGCCTTTGAGCCCACGCTGGACGCTTGGATCAAGCGCGCCCCTCAAGACGTGGTGATCAAGCGCGTGCCAGTGGGCTTTCGTCCTGACTTCGCACCTCAACAGCGCTTATTTTTCGCCATTGAAGCCATGGGCTTGGTTGAAAAACTGCATGCCAAAGTGTTTTATGCGATTCATGTGGAGCGTCAGCGCCTTGATACGCCCGAAACCATTGCTGAATGGGTGGTCAAGCAGGGCGTGGATAAGGCTAAGTTTCTGGAGCAATTCAACTCATTCTCCGCCGCAAGCAAGCAAAAGCGCGCAGTGCAGTTGCAAGACGCATACCGGGTTGAAGGGGTCCCGTCCCTCGGGATTGCTGGACGTTTTTACACCGATGGTACTTTGGCTAAAAGTATGGAGCGCGCTTTGCAGATCACGGATCAGTTGATTTCCGAGGTGCGAAAGAAGCGTTGAAATCAATATGAATATGCCTGTGATCCAGCTTTTCTTGGCCGTGACCTGTGCCCTGTCGGGCGCAGTGGCGCGCGCCGATAAAGCGGATAACAACAAGCCCATGAACATCGAGTCCGATGCGCTTCGTTATGACGATCTCAAACAGACCAGCGTGTTCAGCGGGCGTGTGGTGCTGACCAAGGGCAGCATTTTGATTCGTGGTGGCGTGGTGGCGGTGCGTCAGGATGCTCAGGGTTACCAGTTTGGTGTGGTGACGGCCGAGCCGGGGCAGCTCGCATTCTTTCGGCAAAAACGCGAAGGCGTGGATGAATTTATTGAAGGTGAAGGCGAGACGATTGAGTACGACGGACGCGCCGACACAGTCAAATTCTTGAAGAGCGCGCAGATGCGTCGCCTGCGGGGCGCGAGTTTGGCTGACGAGGTGACAGGCAGTGTCATTCACTACAACAGCACCACGGATGTGTTCATGGTTGATGGGGGTGAGGCGCGTGGCCCGACTGACAAAAGCCGTGGACGTGTGCGCGTGGTGCTAACACCTAAACCGCAGCCTGAAGCGGGCTCTACGCCTGCACCGTCGCTCCCGCTGCGCTCGACAACGACTTTGGGTGGGGAGCGTCAGTGAGCGCGGCAGATGAGACGCCCTTGGCCGTGGCACAAGCTGATGTGACAGCCGACAACGAGGGTGTTGTGTCGGTGAACGACAGCAAACTCGAGGCCCGCCATCTGAAGAAGTTTTACGGCAGCCGAGAGGTGGTCAAAGACGTCTCGCTCACCGTGCGCAAAGGCGAGGTGGTAGGCCTGCTCGGGCCCAATGGCGCGGGCAAGACCACGTCCTTTTACATGATCGTGGGTCTGGTGCGTGTGAGTGCTGGGGACATCCTCATTGATGGTCAGCCCGTGGAAGATATGCCGATTCACCGGCGCGCGCGCTTGGGTCTGGGCTATCTGCCGCAAGAAGCTTCGATCTTTCGACGTCTCAGTGTGCAAGATAATGTGCGCGCCGTGCTGGAGTTACAACGGGACGAAACGGGCAAGCCACTGGGTAAGGTCGAGATTGAGCAACGCTTGACGCAACTCTTGCAAGACTTACGCGTGGATCATTTGCGTGACTCGTCCGCGTTAGCGCTCTCGGGTGGCGAGCGTCGTCGCGTGGAGATCGCCCGCGCCTTGGCGACCCGCCCGCGCTTCATACTGTTGGATGAGCCATTTGCAGGTATCGACCCGATTGCGGTGATCGAGATCCAGCGGATCATCAGTTTTCTTAAAGAGCGTGGCATTGGCGTGCTCATTACTGATCACAACGTGCGCGAGACGTTGGGTATTTGCGATCATGCCTACATCATCAGTGACGGCCATGTGCTGGCGCAGGGTACACCCGCCGAGATCGTGAACAACGCCGATGTGCGCCGGGTGTATCTGGGCGAACATTTCCGAATGTAAATATGGCCCTACACGCTTGTTGCTGCGCGTACTGCGCTGTCCCCCAAGGGAGGCGTGCCTTGCTTAGGGCGGCCCTGCGCTGCGGCGTTGAATGAAGCAAGGCCTTTCCCTTCGGGTCTCCCAGCACCTGGCGCTCACGCCGCAATTGCAGCAGTCGATCCGGCTGTTGCAGTTGTCCACCTTGGAGTTGAGCCAAGAGGTGGGGCAGATGCTGGACGACAACCCCTTTCTGGAGCTGGA
>CANCAO010000050.1 GCA_947374105.1 Comamonadaceae bacterium
TCGTCAGAGAGCTTGGACGGATCGAACAAGGTCCAGGGGATGTCTTTTTCCATGTCCCAGCGGACGGCTTCCAATTGTTTGAAAAGTTCAGGGTAAAGCATGTGGGTTTTTAAAAACTGTGGAAATGTATTTCAAATTCAAGGTTTTGTTGTTGGCTCAGTAGGGCTGGTGAGTTGCGTGCCAGCACTCAATTTGGGTATTGATTTCTGAGAGTTTGCCAATTTTCTGAACCTTTGGCGCGTTTCTGCGCTGCAACGAAGGGCAACTGCCGCCCACCCAGATATCGATGGACTCAGGCAGTATTTGACGCAGTTCAATCAAGCCCGAGAAAGCCGCATTGGCATTTATGCTGGTGGTGAAGCTCAAGGCGACGATGTCGGCCTTGTAGGCCATCGCTGCACGCGCTATGTCGGGAACGGGTGTCTGCGTGCCCAGGGGTAGGCATGCACAGCCCCGCAACGTGAACATGGTTTCAGCCATCAAAAGCCCCAAACCGTGAACTTCATTGGGAAATGTGGTTAGCATCACTCTGGGTGTGCTTGATATGGCTGGCGCAGGAATGCTATGAATGGCATGGCGCAGTAATCTTTGAACGCATTCTGTATAGAGATGCTCCTTAAAAATATCGAGCTCTCCGCATGCCCAAGCCTGACCAACGAGTACATTGAGCGGTGCCACAACGTCCATCACGAAAGCCGCCAATCCTAGACGCGCGTGAGCTTGCCCCAGTGAGCGTCGCAGGCCCTCAATATCGTGAGCTTGAATCAAATCCAGGTGACTTTGAATTTCGGCGTGCGATTCATTGTCGTCTGAAAGACCGACCATAGATGGACTCTCTCCCATGCTGAGTAGTTCGGCCAGAGACAGCACAGCCAAGCGCCCTGGTCGATGCCCAAAATCCATGAGTCGCCTGATCACGCGCAGTTTTTCAAACTCAATTTGCGAGTAAGCGCGTTCACCAAAAGCGTCACGCTCAGGTTGGGGGAAGCCGTATCGACGCTCCCAAACGCGAAGCGTGTCTTTGGATAAGCCTGTGTCACGCTCAATTGACGCAATCGAAACAGTGCTTTTGGATTTTTCCATGCTTTGTCTTGGACAAAAAGTCCAATTTGTACAATAATTTGTAATTATGAGGATTAAATTTAATGTTGTCCAAGACAAAAATATGAAAAATCTAAATTTTCATAATCTAACAGGTGGCATTTTCCAAAATTCGAAATCTCTTTCAAGGTCGTTTAAATGAAGCTAGCCATTGTTGGTTCAGGTATTTCTGGACTTGCGGCTGCGCACGCGCTGCATGGCCAAGCCGACATAACACTCTATGAGGCTGGTGACTATTTTGGTGGTCATACCCACACGGTTGACGTTATGTTGTCCGGCGCGGCTCAGCCTTTTGGTGTGGACACTGGATTTCTTGTCTTCAACGAACGAACCTATCCTGAATTGATCAAATTGTTTGCTGATTTGGGGGTTCAGACAGCCAAATCAGACATGTCGTTTTCGGTGCAGGTGCCCCACGCCAGCAGTGCCAATGACGGTCTGCAGTGGAGCGGCACTTCTTTGGCAACTGTATTTGCGCAGCGACGGAACCTGCTCAATCCCCGGTTCCTGCGCATGCTGGCCGATTTGTTGCGCTTTAATGCGCTGTGCAGTCGTCTTGCAACGCAAGCTGATGCGCCAGTCTTGACGCAATCACTGGCTGATTTTTTACGTGCCCACCGCTTTAGCGACGCGTTTCGCGACTGGTATTTTTTGCCGATGATGGGCTGCATTTGGAGTTGCCCCACAGAGCAGATGCTACAGTTTCCCGTCGCCACAATGATCCGTTTCTGTCACAACCATGGATTGCTCCAAGTGAGCAACCGGCCTCAATGGTGGACGGTGCAGTGCGGTGCACGTCATTACGTTGACAAGATAGTCTCGCGTATCGGCGACAAACGTTTGAACACCCCCGTTCGACTAATTGAGCGCGACAACATGGGTGTGCGCGTGGTCACCGATGGTGCAGTCGAGCACTTTGACAAAGTGATATTGGCCACGCATTCGGACCAAGCACTACGGCTGCTGAGCCAGCCCAGCGCCGAGGAAATATATACGCTGGGTGCCATCCGTTACCAATCCAACCGCGCTGTACTGCACACCGATACGACAGTGTTGCCTAGCAAGCGCTCGGCTTGGGCGGCTTGGAACTACGAGCGCGCATCCAACGCCAAAGCCGAATCGGCCCGGGTTTGCCTGCATTACTTGATTAACCTGTTGCAGCCTTTGCCTGTCAAGCAATCGGTGCTGGTGTCACTCAACCCGATTCGGCCTATCGAACCCCGGCACGTCTTGGCTGAGTTTGACTATGCACACCCTGTGTTTGATTTGAGCGCGATTCGAGCACAAGCCTTTGTGCCAGCTTTGCAAGGCAAGCAACACACGTATTACGCTGGTGCCTGGATGGGCTACGGCTTTCATGAGGACGGTTTGAAGGCTGGTTTGGGTGTGGCTGCGCAATTGAAAGCCCAAGCGAAGTCCTTCACCCCAGCAACTCTGAAGTCGGTCTTCGCATGAACGATCCAACGCTGCCTTTTTCTGTGCCACTTGTGGGCTTTGGCCAGGTGCGCCATGCGCGGTTGCGGCCTTCTCGCCATGTTTTTTCCTACCCCACTTATTTTCTTATGCTGCCGATGCGCAGTATCCAAGTCCACGGCAGTGGTGGGCTTGCGCTCAACCGACGTGCCGCATTGAGTTTTTATGACAAAGACCATGGTGATGGTCGCGCCCCCGAAATGGGTGGTGCTTTGGGCTGGCTTGACGATCTGCTGAATAACGAGGGCATCACCGATGCCACGGGGGAAGTGTGGCTGCATTGCTATCCGCGTGTGTTGGGTTATGTTTTCAAGCCGGTGAGTTTTTGGTATTGCCACGCCCATGACAACAGCCTTCGTGCCATTGTTGTTGAGGTCAACAACACCTTTGGTGAGCGCCATTGCTACTTGTTGGATCGGCCTCGAAACGGACTCTTTTGGGGCGCTGAACTATGTGCCGCCAAGGTTTTCCATGTGTCGCCCTTTTGCAAGGTTGAGGGCCGTTACCGTTTCCGCTTTATGCGGACCCAACGCGACGGTGTGGAACGCACAGTCAGTCGCATTGACTACGACGACGCCCTCGGGCCGTTGCTGCAAACCAGTGTGAGTGGCACGCTGGAGCCCTTGAACGCGAAATCTGTTCGGCGTGCGCTCTGGCGCTATCCCCTCATGACGCTGGGGATCATCGTTCGCATCCATTGGCAGGCTACCAAGCTTTGGATTAAACGCGTTCGCTACCAGGGCAAGCCACCCCCGCCAGACGCTTTCGTCACCCGATGACATAGCCATAAATATTTCCACAAAATGAATACCACCACATCACCTTCAGCCTTCACTATGCCGCAAGATGCTCCTGCTGCGGCGCGCACTATTCTTAAACTGCTCGGGCGCCTGCAACACGGCTCGCTTACGGTTGAATTGCCGGATGGATTGGTCTGTCATTTTGGAAAAAACAACGATGGCCAGACACCATCGGCCACCCTGCATTTGAAGAACTGGAGCGTTTGCGGCGCGACGCTCAGGTCAGGCGATATTGGCTTTGCCGAGGGCTACATTCAAGGCGATTGGAGTACTCCGAACCTGACCGATTTACTCAAGCTCTTCATTCGCAACCGACAGCAAGTTGAAGATGCGATCTACGGTAGCTGGTTTGGGCGACTGCTGTACCGCATCAAACACCTACTCAACCGCAACACCCGTTCCAACAGTCAGAAAAACATCCACGCCCACTACGACTTGGGCAATGCGTTTTACCAACTGTGGCTAGACGACACGATGAACTACTCGTCAGCCTGGTTTGACGGCGACTTTGCTCGCCCTCTACGCGACGCGCAAAGCGCCAAGGTACGACGAGCACTGCACATGAGTGATGTGCAGCCTGGTGACCGCGTGCTTGAAATTGGTTGCGGCTGGGGCGCCTTGGCCGAGATGGTCAGCACTGAGTTTGACGCGAGTGTGGTGGGTGTTACGCTGTCTACTGAACAACTTGCCTTTGCTCAAGCGCGTATGGCACGCTTGGGGGTGCAGAAAAAAACCGACTTGCGTTTGCAAGACTACCGCGACATTAACGATGGCCCTTTTGATGCCATCTGCTCCATCGAGATGATTGAAGCCGTTGGTACGGAATATTGGGACACCTACTTCGAACGCATTGCGCGCTTGCTAAAACCGGGCGGTCGTGCCTGTGTGCAAAGCATCGTGATCGATGATGCTTTGTTTGAACGCTACATCGCATCAACCGACTTTATCCAGCAGTACATCTTTCCCGGAGGCTGCCTGCCATGCCCAAGTGCCGTGCGTCAGGCCGCACGTACGGCAGGGCTTGAGGTGGTTGATGAATTTGCTTTTGGTACTGACTATGCTGAAACCTTGCGGAGATGGCGTTTGCAATTCCTCGCTCAACGTCAAGAGGTGTTAGCGCTTGGCTTTGACGATCGCTTCATCCGCATTTGGGAGTTTTATCTCTCCTACTGTGAAGCGGCATTTGATATGTCTAATATTGACTTGGTTCAGTACACACTGCTCAAGCCCACTTGAATGACAAAAATACGCCTTATTTCAGGCGCGGCAGTGCGCACTTTGCGGCTCGTGCTCTGCCTGCTCATGCAGCCGATCGCGGCCTGGGCAGACGCACCCCTGCGCCCCGAAATTCGTGCTGTGCTGGCGGATGCCAAGCACACAGGCAGTGCACGGCTGAGCATTTGGGGGTTTGAGATTTACCAAGCCAACTTGTGGACGGTGGCGGGTTTTAGCGCCCAAGACTATAGCCAACATGCCTTTGCGCTAGAGCTTGAGTACCTGCGCAATTTCTCTAGCGAAGCGATTGCCAAGCGCTCCATTCAAGAGATGCGACGCGTGGGCAGCTTTTCTGCAAGCCAGTCCGATCAGTGGATGGCGCAATTGCGCGCGCTCATTCCTGATGTGCAAAAAGGAGACCGCATCACAGGAGTCAATCAACCCGGCGTGGGCGCGCGTTTTTTTGTCAACGCAAAAGCGACCGGCGAGATGCGCGATGCGGAGTTGGCTCGCCTTTTCTTTGGCATCTGGTTGTCCCCCCAAACCTCTGAACCCCAGTTGCGCCAAACGCTATTGGGCCTGGGTGCGCCATGAGCTTGTCTGTGGCCCAAGGCTTCAAGTACGGCTTGATGGGTTTGCCCCTCGCTTTTGTGGCCCTGCCGCTGTATGTAATGTTGCCCAACCACTACGCCCGTGAGTTTGGCGTACAGCTGGCTTACCTGGGAGCCGTGCTGCTAGGTGCACGCTTGTTCGATGCGGTGATTGACCCGATGCTCGGACGTCTGAGCGACCACCTCTTTGCTCGCTCGCGACATGCCGTGTTGTGGATGAGTGCATGGGCGAGCGTGGTGCTCTTGATCGCTTTCACCTTGCTATTTTTTCCACCCGTGCGCAGTGGCCCTGCGCTCTTGGTGTGGGCAACGGCCTTGCTGCTGCTGACCTACTCGGCCTACAGCATGCTCAACATCACCCATCAGGCCTGGGGCGCGATGCTGGGCCGCACACCCGCCCTGCGCAGCCACGTGTTCGCCTGGCGCGAAGGCTTGGGTCTGGTGGGCGTGGTACTGGCCGCCGTAGTGCCGGTGGCCATGGGCCTTGGCGCCAGCGTGGTGGTGTTTGGCGTGGCCTTGCTCCTAGGTTGGTTGGCGTGGTGCCGTGCGCCAGTGCCGCAGATGGTTCGGCACGACGATAACCGTGCTGGCGGCCCACATGACGTGTGGGCGCCGCTGCGCCACAGCGCGTTTCGCCGACTGCTGGTCGTCTTCATGCTCAATGGCATTGCCAGTGCAGTGCCGGCCACCTTGGTGCTGTTTTATGTGCAAGATCGCTTGCAGGCCCCGCGCAGCCTAGAGCCCGCGTTTCTGGGGGCCTACTTTGTGTGCGCCGCCTTGTCTATACCGCTGTGGCTGAAGCTGGTGGCGCGCATTGGCTTGGCGCGCACCTGGGGCGTGGGCATGCTGCTGGCCATACTTGTGTTTGTCTGGGCTGCCCTGTTGGGCGCGGGTGATGTGGCTGCATTCAACGTGGTCTGCGCGCTCTCGGGCGTGGCGCTGGGCACGGACTTGGCCCTGCCCAGCGCGCTGCTAGCCGGTGTCATTGCGGATGAGGGACACCGCAGGCCCGCCCAGGGCCTTTACTTCGGCTGGTGGAATATGGCGACCAAGCTCAACCTTGCGCTCGCCGCTGGTCTAGCCTTGCCCTTGCTGGCCCTGTTCGGCTACTCGCCCGGCGCACGCGACTCCGACGCTATGCGCGCGCTGGTCGTGGCCTACAGCCTCTTGCCCTGCGCGCTCAAGCTAATGGCGGCTGCCGCCCTGTACCAACTCATCATTCGCCCTCAACACGCCAAGGAGATTTCATGAAACGTCGCCAACTACTTTGGGGCTTGAGTGCCGCAACCTTGCTCAGCGCCTGTAGCTCACCGCAGATCACGGACTACGCGGCTGAAAAACCGCTACTCGATTTGCGCCAGTACTTCAACGGCACGCTCGATGCGTACGGTGTCTTCACCGATCGCTCGGGCAAGGTCGTCAAGCGTTTCACAGTGGTCATGCAGTGCAGTTGGCAAGGTGATGAAGGCGTGCTGGACGAAGCCTTTAGCTACTCAGACGGTACAAAACAGCGCCGCGTCTGGCGCCTCACGCGCACGGGGGAGGGCCACTACACCGGGCGGGCTGACGATGTGGCGGGCGTGGCAACCGGGCAGGCGAGTGGCAACGCTTTTCATTGGAACTACACCCTGGCTTTGCCGGTGGACGGCAAGGTGATTGAGGTGCAATTCGACGACTGGATGTACCTGATGAACGAGCGCGTGATGCTCAACAAAGCCAGCATGAGCAAGTTTGGCGTAGGCTTGGGTGAAGTGACCCTCTCATTCATGAAAAGACCCACATGAGCCTCAACCCCAAAGTGCGTGACTGGCGCGGTAAGTCCGTCTGGGTGGTGGGTGCGTCCAGTGGCATTGGCCGGGCCACGGCCTCGGCCTTGCATACGCGCGGCGCGCGGGTGATCGTGTCGGCGCGCCAGTCGGATGCCTTGAACAGCTTCGAGCACCAGCACCCTGGCGCTGTGGCGGTGGTCTTGGATTCAACTGACCGTGCAGCCGTGTTCAAAGCGGCGCAAACTATGTTTGAAAACGGCCCCTTAGACCATGTGATGTACTGCGCAGGACACTACCAAGAGCTGAGGGCAACCGAGTTTGATCTGGACGAGATGCTGCGCCATGAGCAGGTCAACTACAGCGGCGCGCCCATGGTGCTGGGGGCTGTGGTGCCCCATTTTTTGGAGCGCGCGAAATCACAGTCTGGAATTGTTCGCAGTGAACAGGCGGTTTGCGCAGGCCATATCAGCCTTATCTCCAGCGTGGCCGGGTTTCGCGGCTTGCCCAAGAGCCTGGCCTATGGGCCGACCAAGGCCGCGCTCATCAACCTGGCTGAAACCCTGTACCTTGACTTGCAACCCCTGGGCATAGCCGTGAGCCTGATCAACCCAGGCTTTGTGCAAACACCGCTCACGGCCCACAACCATTTCAAGATGCCGGGCTTGGTCACGCCGGAGCAGGCCGCGCAGGCGATCATTCGGGGCTGGGAGCGGGGCGAGTTTGAAATCCACTTCCCCAAACGCTTCACGCGCTGGATGAAGCTGCTGCGTGTGCTGCCCTATCGCCTGTATTTCCCGCTGGTGCGTCGCATGACGGGCCTGTAGGCTCAGCCTGTGTTGTTGTGAGATTGAATCTGTGAAAGTGAACCCGCATGACGCATGAGACCTCTCCCGCTCAGCGCGCTGCAGTGGAGCGTGCCGTGGTGTTTTTTGAAAACCTCTCACCCCAATCGCTAACGCAGTTGGCCACGTTGTACACCGCAGACGCTTACTTCAAAGACCCTTTCAACGAAGTGCAGGGCGTAGCCGAAATCCAGCACATCTTTGCCCACATGTACGTTGCCCTAGACGCGCCGCATTTCGTCGTGACGGGCCGCGTGGTGGACGGTGCGCAATGCTTCTTGACCTGGGAGTTCCGCTTTCGCTTTCGACGTTTCAACTCAAAGGTTGATCAAACGGTGCGCGGCGCATCGCACCTCAAACTCGCGGTTGATGGGCGCATCCACTTTCACCGCGACTATTGGGACGCGGCCGAGGAGTTGTACGAAAAACTGCCGCTGTTAAACCGATTGATGCGCTGGTTGAAGCGAAAGATTAACACGTAAAAACGGCTGCAGGCCAATAATTACTGGCATGAGATGCTACTTAATTGATAGTAATTTGGCTGAGGTTCGTGCTCGGGCTACTCCGCAATCCCACCCACCACTTGACTGAACCCACCGTCCACATAGGTAATCTCAGCGCTCACGCCTGCGGCGAGGTCTGAGAGTAAAAAGGCGGCAACGTTTCCCACGTCTTCAATCGTGACGTTGCGACGGATGGGGGACGTTTCGGCCACTACGCTCAGTATCTTGCCAAAGCC
>CANCAO010000051.1 GCA_947374105.1 Comamonadaceae bacterium
GGCTTGGTGGACAACACCTCGATGCGCTGGGCCAACAAAACCGCCGCCTCACGCTGCACCTGCACCCGGTGTTGCAGGTCTTCAATCACCTTCACGCGGTTGGCCAGCGCCGCTTTGACGGTAGCCAGCGGCTCACGGCTGAGCGGCGCGCCAGCTTTGGCGGCATCACGCTGCCAGGCCATGGCGTCGGCCACATTGAGCCGGGACGTATCGAGCAAGGCCTGCGCCTTGAGTGCCCACTCGGCGCCAATGGCTTCTTGGTCGCGTGAACGCTTGAGCTCATCGAGCTTTTCGCGCAAAGGCTTGGCCGCGCCTTTGTCCTTGACGCTCAACTCCTTGAACACCTCTTGCATGTGTTGAACACTCGGTTCACTGGCCAGCCATTCCCGCACGCGTGCGGTTCGCTCGCCCGAAGTGGGTGCCGAAAATGCTCCTCCGGTCAGGGTGTCCAGAGTTTGGGTGTCATTGCGTTTGGCAGTATCGGTCGGCATCACGGCTCGAGCTCAGTGTTAGTGAGCAGTAAAAATGGAGGATCCGCATTTTCGCCGCCAATTAGGTTTGTTTCACACTTATTCAGCGAAACATCGCATTCATCACGACAAAAGACTAAAAAATGCGAATTTGAGAGCTGCCTAAGCACTATTTTCAAGGGCCAAAGCCTTTTTGTCACTTAAATATCAACACCCAGAAAATCCAAAAAACAAATATCAAACTGATTTGTTATGCTTGACCAGGTATATCAATGCCCTTAAAATCTTCCCCGACCCTACAACACAGGGATTACCCTAATCTCGGCCGACCCAGCCGACACGAGAAGAGGACGATATATATGACAACTTTAAACCGCATAGAACAGGGGTTCAAAACTTTTACCAACGACATCGTTGACGGTTTTTTTGAATTGACCCATAACGGCTTCGCCCTCGTTGGCCTGATCGTGATGTTTCTCAGCCTCACTCTCGCAGCCAAGCCCGAATTGCGCCAATCTGCTGAGCTTAAATTGATCGGCTGGCTGCAAGCCCGCCAAGTGGAAACCAGCGGCTTTGAGGCGGGCACAGATGCCACAGACCGCACCACAGCCATTGACCCTCGCGATCTACCCAAGCAGCAAGCAGCCGTGGCCTACTGGCTCAGCAAAAAATACAGAATTGCCGCAGAACCGCTCAGTGCTCTGGTAGAGGAGGCTTACGAGATCGGCTCTAAAAGTAAGCTGGAGCCCACCCTGCTGCTGGCCATCATGGCGGTGGAATCGGGATTTAATCCCTTCGCCCAAAGTCCCGTCGGTGCTCAAGGCTTGATGCAGATCATGACCCGTGTCCACAGTGATAAGTTCGAGAGCTTTGGCGGTCAGCTGGCCGCGTTTGACCCCATCAGCAACCTGCGTGTTGGTGCAAAAGTGCTGCAAGAATGCATTGCAAGGGCCGGATCCCTGCAAGCCGGATTGCGCTTTTACGTGGGTGCTGGCAATCAGGAAGATGATGGCGGCTATGTTGCCAAAGTTCTGGCTGAACATACCCGGCTAAACTTGGTGGCTGTAGGTCGCTCCGTTCCAATTCAAGTACCACTCTTGCTTCCCATGTTGGCCCCAGTAAAACCCGACCTAGAAGCCAGCAAAACACCTCTGTTGATCAATTCCTGAACTAATCCATGTACTACCGCAATATTCTTGTTGAACAAACCGATCCTGAAATTTTTGCCGCTATTCAAGCCGAAAATGCCCGCCAGGAACACCACATTGAGCTGATTGCCAGCGAAAACTACGCCTCCCCCGCCGTCATGGCGGCCCAAGGCTCACAACTCACCAACAAATACGCCGAAGGTTACCCCGGCAAGCGCTACTACGGTGGCTGCGAGCATGTAGACGTGGCTGAGCAACTCGCCATTGATCGTGTCAAAACCATCTTCGGTGCAGATTGCGCCAACGTGCAGCCGCATTGCGGTGCCTCGGCCAATGAAGCCGTCTTTCTCGCCTTCTTGAAGCCCGGTGACACCATCATGGGAATGAGCCTGGCCGAAGGCGGCCACCTCACCCACGGCATGGCCCTCAATATGAGTGGCAAATGGTTCAACGTCGTGTCCTACGGCCTCAACGCCAAAGAAGAGATCGACTACGACGCCATGGAGCGCAAAGCTCATGAGTCCAAGCCCAAGCTCATCATCGCCGGTGCTTCGGCCTACAGCCTGCACATCGACTTTGCCCGCTTTGCCAAAGTGGCCAAAGACGTGGGAGCGATCTTCATGGTCGATATGGCCCACTACGCCGGCCTGATTGCCGCTGGCCTGTACCCTAACCCGGTGCCACCCGCTGACGTGGTGACCTCCACCACCCACAAGAGCCTGCGCGGCCCGCGCGGCGGCATCATCCTGATGAAGTCCGAGTTTGAAAAAGTCATCAACAGCGCCATCTTCCCCGGCCTGCAAGGTGGCCCGCTGATGCACGTCATCGCAGCCAAAGCCGTGGCCTTCAAAGAAGCCATGGCACCCGGCTTCAAAGACTACCAGCAACAGGTGCTAACCAACGCCCGCATCGTGGCCGAAACGCTCACCCAACGCGGCCTGCGCATCGTCAGCGGCGGCACGCAAAGCCACCTCATGCTGGTGGACTTGCGCGCCAAGGGCATTACGGGCAAAGAAGCCGAAGCCGTGCTGGGCGCGGCCCACATGACCATCAACAAAAACGCCATCCCCAATGACCCCGAGAAACCCATGGTCACCAGCGGTGTACGCATTGGCACCCCGGCCATGACCACGCGTGGCTTCAAGGACGAAGAAGCGCGGCAGACAGCCAACCTGATCGCCGACGTGCTGGAGAACCCGCGCGATGAAGCCAACATTGCAACCGTGCGCGCCAAGGTCAATGCGTTAACCGCGCGCTTTCCGGTTTACCGTTAATCGCCCTACATGAAGTGCCCCTTCTGCAGTCATTCGGAAACCCAGGTGATGGAGACCCGAATCTCTGAAGACGGGGACTTCATCCGACGCCGACGCCAATGCGGTGCGTGCGAAAAACGCTTCACTACCTACGAACGGCCCGACGTCAACTTCCCCGCCATCGTCAAAAAAGACGGGCGACGCATTGAGTACGAGCGCGTCAAACTGCAAGCTTCCATGAACCTGGCGCTGCGCAAGCGCCCCGTCAGCACAGAGCAGATCGACAGCGCGATTGAGCGCATTGAAGAAAAACTACTCAACCTGGGCCTGCGCGAAGTCCCCTCAGCCCGCATTGGCGAGCTGGTCATGCGCGAGTTAAAAAAGCTCGACAAAGTCGCCTATGTGCGCTTTGCCAGCGTTTACCGAAGCTTTGAGGACATTGACGAATTCAAGACCTTGGTGGACGAGGTTCGTCGTTAGATCTTTTTACCGGTTATCAAGCCACTGTCACCGCTGGTCAGGCCAGGCCTACCGATGCTGCGCAATGCGGCATACACTCGAATCCATGCAAAAGCTACGCGGTTTTACCTTAATCGAGGTCTTGGTGACCATCGCGATTGTGGCCATCCTGATTCGACTAGCCGCCCCCTCGTTCAAGAGCATGATCCAGTCCAACACGATGTCCAGCAATGTGAACAGCTTTCTGGCAGATATGCGCTACGCCCGCAGCGAGGCTATTAAGCGAGGTGGCGATCTCATCATGTGCCGCAGTGATGCGCCCGAGGCTGCAAGTCCGGCATGTGGAACCGGCTCAGGGCCTGGGGGTAACGGTTGGGTCAGCGGGTGGTTTATTTTTCATGATCTGAACAAGAATGACACATGGAACAGCGGCGAACCCATCTTGCGGGTTCAGGCCCCCATCACCGCCATGGACTCCATTACGGCCTCCAGCACCACCAACTTAATCAAGTTCAAAGCCACGGGTCGCACCACTATCGGCAATTCTGTCACCCTTCAATTTGGAGGGGGCAACTACGCTAATACCGTCCAGCGGGTGGTCTGCATTGGCCCTGGCGGTTACGCCCGGATATCGGGTGACGGTCTTGCTACATGCCCTTAAACCCATGAAATATCGCCCATTCCATCAACTCGGCGCCTCCTTAATCGAGGTGCTGGTCGCCATTTTGATTCTTTCCTTTGGCATGTTGTCGCTGGTCGGCATGTTGTCGTTTTCGGTGCAGTTACCCAAACTGTCGGCTTACCGCTCTGCGGCCTCCAATATAGCGGCCACTCACGCCGAAAAGGTCAGGGCCAACCCCGACGCTTTTGCCAGCAATCTCTACACCTCATCGCTCAGTTACGACGGCACATTCGCCACCCTGTCGCTGAGTGACTGCGTCTACCCCAACTGCACCTCTGCCAGCTTGGCTACCATGGACATCGCAGCCACTCGGCAGGACGCTCGCATCCAACTTCCCGCAGGGGGCATGATCATGAAATGTGGCTCAAGCGCATGCACAAAGACCACCTACGCTGATTTATGGGTGGTGTGGCAGGAGCCCACCACCTTTGCAACGCTTGATGCCAATGCCTCAGACAACTGCCCCACTGAGGTCACCGGCACCTACACCAGCCCCAGACCTCGCTGCCTTTATCTCCGGTTCAAGGTGCAATGAGATGCAAACTTCGATGCGCGTTCGTAAACTAAAAAAACCTCACGCCGCTAGCGGCTTTACCCTGATCGAGTTGATGATCTCTATGGTCATCGGCTTGGTGATTGTTGTCGCAGCCATGTCTGCCTATCTGGGGGCCGCAGGTGCCAGCAAAATCTCGGACGCGCAAAGTCGCATGAATGAAGACGGACAGGCTGCACTCAACCTGCTGGCCCATGAAATTCGCATGGCGGGAGCCAATTCGGTACAAACCAGCCGAGATGCAGCCTTCAGTCGCAACCCGGTGTACAGCCCCTACCCCCTCAGCGTGAACACCGCCGCTGGCACTTCAGCGACCTACACAACAACGCCGGGCACGTACACAATTTCGTCGTTCAGCATCCGCGGGTGCGACGGCACATTCACCAATGTGACCGCAACCACCGCCACCAACCTTGATGCCTTGACTTGCAGTGGAACCACCAGCACCTTGCCGGATTCGATTGCCATCAACTACGAGGCTGACAAGTACAACACCACAGTCTCCTCCAGCGGTACCGGTACGGACTGCTTGGGCAATGCCGTACCCACCATCAGCGCCACGTATTCAGCGGGCACTGCGACCACGGCCACTTTCGGGGTGGCTGATAACCGGTTTTATATTGGTTACATCGGCAACAACACCTCTCGCCCACCCACGCTTTATTGCAAAGGTAATAGCAACAGTACACAACCCCTGGTTGAAAACATTGAAGATTTGCAGCTCCTCTATGGCACGAGGAGTACAAGCACCACATCAACCACGGCAACCATTGCCGGGTATTTGGCTGCCTCCGATATCACGGCCCTGACCACCGCCCCCAACGATGACGCCACGCGCTGGAGCAAAGTGTTGACTGTGCGTATTTGCGTGGTGGTACGTAGCGAAAACCCGGTGGCCCCAGACGCCGCATCTGCAAGCTACATCAAATGCGACGGAACAAGGGACACCACCAAAACAGACCTCAGGCTGCGTCGGGCCTACACCACAGTCGTGGTGTTGCGCAATCGCCAAAGCTGATGTCGCAGTCTGTTATTAACCCGCTATTCCCAATGACACGAGCCCCCAGCACCCCTCTGAACGAATCGCCATCTAGGGCATCGCATCACCCTTACCCAGTGCGTGGAGAAAGCGGCGTGGTTCTGATCATTGCGCTGATCTTGCTGGTCGTCATTTCTTTGCTGGCTGTGACCAGCATGCGCAGCGCAGGATCATCGGAAAACATTGCCGGCAACGTGCGCACCACAGAGCTCGCCACACAAGCGGCTGAGATTGCTTTACGCCACTGCGAGTCAGCGGCCATTAAAGTGGTCAAGGTTCTGGGTGGAGATACAACGTCCGCTGAGGCCACTTACAGCGATCAGGGTTTGACCAGTTCACAAATCCTGTGGGCGACCACATCAGTCCAATGGCAGAGCACAGCCACTTGGGACAGCACATCAACCGTCACCTACGTCCTCCCAACCAGCATGGTTGGTGGCACAAGCACCTACAAGCGGCCGCCTGAATGCATGGTGGAATCACTCACAGGTGTCACCCCCATCAGTACCGGTGCCGCCTTCGTCATCACCGCCCGCGGGTTTGGCCCAGAAGTTGCGGCCGCTGACAACGCCCGGTCACGCCCTCAGGGCACAGAAATATGGCTTCAATCCTCCATTGAAATCCAATGAAAGCAAGCACTATGCTCACAACTAATCACGCCCTTAAATTACTGATTGGTATCGTTGCGACAAGTCTTCTCATGGTCTCGCAAGCGGTCACCTTGACCCAAACCCCCCTGCTCACCCAATCGGGTTTGGTTAGCCCCAACTTGATGTTAATTTTTGACGACTCTGGCTCAATGAGCGCCCAGATGTTGTACCAATATGGCGGCTCCTCGGGGGGCTATGGACAGACAGGGCCTGGTGGAACGATTCGATTGGCTACTTGTCCTAGCTCGCCCTCAATCAATACAACCTGTACCTACAACGCTTTTACGCCCACAGCCCCGGTCACCTACCCCAACTATTCAACAAGTACAAGCTATAGCAACGGTGATCGCGTAACAAGTACCGTCAACCTCAAGGTTTACGAATGCACGCGCTCCCGGGGCTGCCCTGCAACCAGTAGCAACGAACCCAGTGTTGACCCCCAAAACCGATGGGATTTGTACACGCCGCCGGGGTTGACGATTCCGTATTGGGAGGTGTCACCCGATGTCAATCGCCTGTATTACGACCCTCGTGTGCGTTACCGCCTGCGCATGACCAGTGACGCCATTACAACAGCGCCAGCGCCGACGGTTGACCCCAACCTCGACTTCTATGTTTACCTCTACCAAAATGCGGGGGTAGCAAGCGTTTGGGGTGGCACCAGTGGGGAGCCCAACCCAACTCTACTTTCAAGCTACCTCACGAGCTACACCCCTGCTGCTGCGTTGCTGGACCCATCACCCAGCACCACGCAAGGCCGCACTTATCCCACCTGCGTAGGCAAACTGTCGGTCTGCGGGTCGGGGGGCAGCGGCCCCTTCCCCAAGTTTATTAATCGCATTGATTGCAATGGTGGTTCAGCGGGAGGTAGTTGCTCCTTGGCCGAAGAGCAGTTGAACTACGCGATTTGGAAAAAATTTCACAGCAACCGTTTGGACTTGGCAAAAACAGGGCTTGGTTATGCTTTTCAAGATATTACGGGCACATTAAGACTGGGTTGGTCTGTGTTCAGTGATCTGGGCACGGACAGCTCCGCTGTCACCTCTCTGGGGACCAGTGGGTCAGGCGTGGGTTTATTAGATCAAACACGCAAAGACGCTTTTTATACGTGGCTCTACGCCCGTGACGCCACATCGGACACGCCCACCCGAGAATCGTTGGTCGCTGTGGGTAAGTATTTTTCTCGTGCTGACAACCTTGGCCCGTGGGCAGATACCCCCGACCCAACCTCAAAGGGTCTAAGCACTCTATCGACCACCAGCACAGACACCACCGCCAAACGGGCCTCTCACGCGTCATGCCGTCGCTCCTATGCTTTGGTCACGACAGACGGCTATTACAACGATGATCCCCCACCGATTACGCCTGCCGACGCTGACTACACCAGCATTTCAGCCATCACGGGAACGACGCCCGCAGGCGCTGCGCTGACGTTTAATTACAACGGCAGAACACTGCCCTATGCACAGTCGTCATCCAACACGACCTTGGCCGACGTCGCCATGAAGTACTGGATTACCGATCTGCGCACCGATTTGACCAACAACGTCCCGACATCGACCACCAACGAATCCTTTTGGCAAAACCTGGGGTTTTATGGCGTTGGCTTGGGGATTTACGGCACCTTGGCGCAGACACCGGCCACACTGGCCAGCCTGACCTCGGGTGCAACGGCTTGGCCAACCCCGCCAGCCGGTGGCAACAACGCAACCACGATTGACGATATGTGGCACGCCACCATCAATGCCCGCGGGCGCATGTTGAGCGCGGCAAACGCTGATGCGCTCAGCGATGGCGTAGAGGGCATGCTGGCAGAAATTAACCGAATTGAATCATCACAATCTGGCGTAGCGGCTTCCACGCTGAGTCTGACCACCACCACCAAAAAGTACACCCCCAACTACACCACGGGCACATGGGTTGGCAACGTGATCGCCTCCAAACTGGAGCCCAAAAGTGGCGCTGAGCTGTGTACACAATGGCGTGTCACGGGCGACTGGCAGACTGACCCCTTAATTTCAACTCAGAAGCATTGGTACGTGGGAGGCAAGTGGGATGGAACACCCGATCTACCACCTTGCACAGGTACCCCAAGCTCCTACAGCGGCATTCCCAGCAGTAGCACGCGAAGCATCTACGCGTGGAACGGCACGACCTACAGCAACTTTGACTCAAGCAACACCTTCGTCATGACGCCTGCCAGCGGAGGCGTGACCCTTGCATCGACAACCCTGATTAATTATTGGCGGGGTGATCAAAGCAACGAGGACGTC
>CANCAO010000052.1 GCA_947374105.1 Comamonadaceae bacterium
GGGGCCGACAAACTTGTCCGGGTTCCACCAAAAACTCGGGCAGCTGGTGGAGCAGGACGCACACAAAATGCACTCGTACAAACCGTTGAGCTCTTCGCGTTCTTCGGGGCTTTGCAGGCGCTCTTTCTCGGGTGGACGGTTGTCGTTGATCAGGTAGGGCTTGATCGAGTTGTACTGCTTGAAGAACTGTGTCATGTCCACGATCAAATCGCGCACCACCGGCAGACCTGGCAGCGGCTTGAGCACGATGGTGCCTTTGAGCGAGAGCATATTGGTCAGGCAGGCCAAACCGTTTTTGCCATTGATGTTCATCGCGTCAGAGCCGCACACGCCTTCACGGCAGGAGCGGCGAAACGAGATGCTCGGGTCCACGGCTTTGAGCTTCATCAAGACGTCAAGCAACATGCGCTCTGTTCCGTCGAGTTCTACCTCGATGGTCTGCATGTAGGGCTTTGCGTCGGTATCCGGGTCGTAGCGATAAATCTGGAAGGTACGTTTGGTCATGGGAGTTCCCGCTTAGAAGGAGCGAACGGTGAGGGGCACGGACTCGACGGTCAGTGGCTTCATTTGAACCGGCTTGTAGCTTAGGCGATTGCCCTCGCTGTGCCACAGCGTGTGTTTGTGCCACTCGGCATCGTTGCGACCATTGGGGTGCTCAGGCGTGTCGGCGTAGTCGTCTACGGTGTGGGCACCACGGCTCTCATGGCGGGCAGCGGCTGAGACGATGGTTGCCTCTGCGGCCTCAATTAAGTTTTCAACTTCCAGCGCTTCGATGCGGGCGGTGTTGAAAATCTTGGACTTGTCTTTGAGGCCGATGGCGTTGACGCGCTTGCGCAGCGCTGCCATTTTGGCCACGCCTTCGTCCATGAGCTTCTGGGTGCGGAACACGCTGGCGTGTTGCTGCATGGCCGAGCGAATGTCATTGGCCACGTCTTGCGCGTACTCGCCCTCGGTGGCGTTGTCTAGGCGTGCAATGCGGGCCAGCGTTTTGTCTGCGGCATCGGCGGGCAGGGGTTTGTGCACAGCGGTTTTGTTGAACTCCACAATGTGGTTGCCTGCAGCGCGGCCAAACACCAGCAAGTCCAGCAGTGAATTGGTGCCCAGGCGGTTAGCGCCGTGCACGCTCACGCAGGAGCACTCGCCCACGGCGTACAAGCCGTTAACGACCACGCTCTCATTGGCGGCATTTTGCGTGACTACTTGGCCGTTGATATTGGTTGGAATGCCACCCATTTGGTAGTGGATGGTGGGCACGACGGGGATCGGCTCTTTGGTGATATCGACATTGGCAAAGTTGTGGCCAATCTCGAACACCGAAGGCAGACGCTTCATGATGGTGTCAGCACCCAAGTGGGTCATGTCGAGGTTGATGTAGTCCTTGTTGGGACCACAGCCACGGCCTTCCTTGATCTCTTGATCCATGCAGCGCGATACGTAGTCGCGCGGGGCCAGGTCTTTGTAGGCGGGGGCATAGCGCTCCATGAAGCGTTCGCCATTGCTGTTGCGCAAAATCGCGCCTTCGCCTCGGCAGCCTTCGGTCAGCAGCACACCAGCACCGTGCACGCCGGTGGGGTGGAATTGCCAAAACTCCATGTCTTCCAGCGGGATGCCTGCACGGGCGGCCATGCCCAGGCCATCACCCGTGTTGATGAAGGCGTTGGTGGAGGCTTCAAAAATTCGACCCGCGCCGCCGGTGGCCAGCAGCGTGGTCTTGGCTTCGAAAACATGCATCTCGCCGGTTTCCATCTCAATCGCGGTCACGCCGACTACGTCGCCATCGGCGTCGCGGATCAAGTCCATGGCCAGCCATTCGACGAAGAACTGGGTGCGCGCCTGCACGTTTTGCTGGTACAGCGTGTGCAGCATGGCGTGGCCCGTGCGGTCAGCGGCGGCGCAAGCACGTTGCACCGGCTTTTCACCGTAGTTGGCGGTGTGGCCACCAAAGGGGCGCTGGTAAATTGTGCCATCCGGATTGCGGTCAAAGGGCATGCCCATGTGTTCCAGCTCATAGACGACCTTGGGTGCTTCGCGGCACATGTACTCGATAGCGTCTTGGTCGCCGAGCCAGTCGGAGCCCTTGACGGTGTCGTAGAAGTGGAAGTGCCAGTTGTCCTCGCTCATATTGCCCAGCGAGGCACCGATGCCACCTTGGGCGGCCACCGTGTGCGAGCGGGTCGGGAAGACTTTGGACAACACGGCCACATTCAGGCCCGCGCGGGCCAGTTGCAGCGAGGCGCGCATGCCAGAGCCACCGGCTCCGACGATGACAACGTCAAATTTGCGCTTGCTAACGGAATTGTTGTTCGACATGAATTACAGCCTCCACAGGACTTGAACAGCCCAACCAGCGCATGCCGCCAGCCAGACCAGGGTGAATACTTGAAGCGACAGACGGATCGAGACGGGCTTGATGTAGTCCATCCAGATGTCGCGCATGCCGACCCACACGTGGTAGGCCAGCGCGATGATGACGGTGAAGGTCAAAACCTTCATCCACTGGGCGGCAAAAATGCCGGCCCAGCTCTCATAGCCGATAGGGCCACGAGTGAGCAAGACTTGCGCGAGCACGAGCAGTGTGAACAGGGCCATCAATGCCGCTGTGACGCGTTGGCCGAGCCAGTCGCGCAGTCCGTAATGAGCACCGACAACGGTGCGTTTGGAGCCGTAGTTAACAGTCATGATGTGTCTCTTGGGGGTTAGTAAAGGCCAAACAATTTGGCACCCAGGATCGCAGACAGGCTCAGGCTCAACGCCAGCGTGACCACGGCAGAGGTTTTGCCAAACTCTTTGCTGACGGCGTCGTGGCTGATGTCCATCCAGAGGTGGCGCAGACCCGCGATCAAGTGGTGCAAATAGGCCCAGATCAGGGCCAGTACCACCAACTTGATGATGAAGCCCGGAAACACCCACAGGCCCACATTAAATGCAGCAGAGAATTTGGCGAATGAAATTTCAGAGCTCAGCGACTTGTCGAATAACCAGATGATGAAGGGCAACAATATGAACATGAGTGCGCCGCTGATGCGATGCAAGATGGACACGATACCTGCGACCGGCAATCGATAGCTGGGCAAATCTGTCAGTGCGTTGATATTGCGAAATTCTGGCCGCTTGGGTCGGGTGGCGCTGGCAAGTTCAGTCATGGTTGGGCTTTCTTGGATGGAACCACTTGGAAATTGGTGAGGGTTAACCCGAAATTCTATTGCAGTGCAGCAATTGGAGCGCGGGGTTTTTTTATTTTTCTTTGAAATAATCGCGTTAAAAACGGGTGATTCAAAAGTTTCAGTTCAGTTCATTGTGGTAGTGGTGAGTATCCGTCAAGTAAAGGCCGCGGCGCAGCTCCATCGGTGCGTCGTTATAGGTGTAGGCAACGCGTTCGACACTCAGCAGTGGTGTTGTTGGTTTGATTTTGAGAAGCGTGCATTGCGATTCATCGGGCAGGACGGCTCGAATTTTCTCTTCGGCCCGCACCATGCGCACGCCAAATTCGGTTTCAAACAGGGCGTACATGGGGCCGTGATACTGGCTGAGTCGCTCTGCCGTCAGGCCTTTGAATGGGTTGGCAGGCAGCCACAGGTCTTCCAGAATGGTGGGCGTGTCGGCAAACGAGAGCACGCGACGAACCTGCAAGACACTGTCGCCGGTTCTCAGTGCCAGAGCACGGGCTATTTCAGCACTGGCCCTGAGTTTTTTGCAGTCAATGATCTCGCGCTGCGCGGGACCTTCGCTTTGAGTGTCACCGTTGTCCGGCATTAGTTTGAGGAAGCGGTACTGCACGTGGTGCTCGGCGTGCGTGGCAACGAAAGTGCCTTTGCCTTGGCGACGAATCAACAAGTTCTCGGCTGCCAATTCATCAATTGCCTTGCGTACTGTGCCTTGACTGACGTGATAACGGGCCGCCAGATCCATTTCGCTGGGGATGGACTCACTGGGTCGCCACTCGCCGGACTGAAGGCCCTGCATGATCAAACTTTTAATTTGCCGATACAGGGGGCTAAAGGCGGGCGTGACGCTTTCTGGGCTCGAGACCTTGAGATCCACAACAGAGGGTGACGCTGAATTCATGACGGGTTGAGTAGGTGGAGAAGGCCTTAGGTTGGACATCATAACTTATATAAGACATAAGACAAATTGACGTTTTTACCGATTCGCGGGTAAACTCTGCGGCTGTTTTGTTGCGTCTGGCTTGAGCCATTCGCCAGCCGCTTAACCGTCTTTTCCTAATCAACTTTCTGGAGCTTTCAAGATGACTAAAAACCCCGTTCGCGTGGCTGTTACTGGTGCTGCTGGCCAAATTGGCTACGCTCTTTTGTTCCGCATTGCCTCTGGCGAAATGCTGGGCAAAGACCAACCCGTCATCTTGCAATTGCTGGAAGTGCCGGTTGAAGGACCACAGAAGGCGCTTAAGGGCGTGATGATGGAACTCGAAGACTGCGCCTTCCCCTTGCTGGTCGGCATGGAAGCCCATAGCGACCCCATGACTGCCTTCAAGGACACTGACTACGCCTTGCTGGTGGGCTCCATGCCCCGCAAAGCCGGGATGGAGCGTGCCGAACTCTTGGCCATCAACGGTCAAATTTTCACCGCCCAGGGCAAGGCCCTGAACGCTGTGGCCAGCCGTGACGTCAAAGTGCTGGTGGTGGGCAACCCCGCCAATACCAACGCCTACATTGCCATGAAGAGCGCACCCGACCTCAAGCGCGGTAACTTCACCGCCATGCTGCGCCTAGACCATAACCGCGCTGCCAGCCAGATCGCCGCCAAAACCGGCAAGGCCGTGGCTGACATCGAAAAACTGTGCGTCTGGGGCAACCACTCACCCACCATGTACGCCGATTACCGTTTCGCCACTATTGGCGGCGCTTCGGTCAAGGACATGATCAACGACCAAGACTGGAACGCCAACACCTTCTTGCCTACCGTGGGCAAGCGTGGCGCAGCCATCATCGAAGCGCGTGGCTTGTCTTCTGCCGCATCTGCTGCCAATGCCGCCATCGACCACATGCGCGACTGGGCCTTGGGCACCAACGGCAAATGGGTCACCATGGGCTTTGCGTCGGACGGCCAATACGGCATCCCCAAGGACACCATGTTTGGCTTCCCCGTCACCTGTGCCAACGGCGAGTACACGCTGGTTGAAGGCCTGCCTATTGACGCGTTCAGCCAGGAATGCATCAACAAGACGCTCAAAGAGTTGCAAGACGAGCAGGCTGGCGTTGCCCACCTTTTGTAATCCTTAGGAATCCCGGTGAAAACTCAGCATCCGCGCGAAGTTCTTCTGGGCGCTCAGGCCACTGCGGGATTTTTGCCCGTCTGTGACCACTACAGCGGCGTCGAGGCGCGCATGCGAAAGAGCCTGCAACTGCAGGCCGAGATGACGGCTGAATTTGGTGCTTGCGTCTTCGATGTCTCTCTGGACTGTGAAGACGGCGCACCTGCGGGTGGTGAAGTCGAGCACGCCGCACTGGTGACTGAACTGGTGCTGGGGGCTGAGGTTGGTGCGCGTGTGGCCGTTCGCGTTCACCCGGTCGATCACTCCTCGTTTGAGGCGGACATCGCTCAGATTGCGGGTAAAGCAGGTCAGCGCTTGGCGCACATCATGATCCCCAAGGTTGAAACTGTGGCGGATTTGCAGCTGGCCGAGCGTGCGCTGGCAGCGGCGGGTGCATCGCATTTGCCGTTGCATGTGCTGCTTGAATCGCCTGCTGCCGTGCATCGCGCGTTTGACATTGCCGCGCATCCGCGTGTGCAGTCCATCAGCTTTGGTTTGATGGATTTTGTGTCGGCCCATGGTGGTGCCATTCCTGCGGCGGGCATGGGTGTTGCGGGGCAGTTCACCCATCCTCTGGTGGTGCGCGCCAAGTTGGAGATTGCCTCGGCCTGCCACGCGCACGGAAAGGTGCCATCGCACTGCGTGGTCACCGAGTTCAGCGATACGGCAGCCATGCAGGCCGCAGCCCTGCGCGCAACCCGCGAATTTGGCTACACCCGCATGTGGAGCATTCACCCCAGCCAGATCCGCCCCATCTTGGCCGCGTTTGCGCCAAGCGAGGCGGAGTTGGAAATTGCTACACAAATCATCATTGCTGCCGAAAAGGTGGATTGGGCTCCCATCAGCTTTAAGGGCCATTTGCATGACCGGGCGAGCTATCGGCTCTACTGGCAGTTGATCGAACGCGCGTATCAGACTGGACAACACTTGCCCATCGAAGTGCAGCACTGGTTTGCGCCCGTGGTTTCACCTGTTGCTGCAGCCGTTGCATTGGCTACTTGATGATTTTTTCTTAACGCTAAGACCTTTATTTTTTGACTCACTGGAGAAACGAAATGTTGAATACCTACCGTGACCATGTTGCCGAGCGCGCCGCCCTTGGGATCCCTCCGCTGTCTTTGACGGCCAAGCAAACCGGTGAGCTGATTGAGCTGCTGAAAAATCCACCCCAAGGCGAAGAAGCCTTGTTGGTCGAACTCATCACCTACCGCGTTCCCGCAGGCGTGGACGACGCTGCCAAGGTCAAAGCCAGCTATTTGGCTGCCGTGGCCCATGGCACGGAAAAATGCGCGCTGATCAGCCGCAGTAAAGCGACGGAACTACTCGGCACCATGCTGGGTGGCTACAACCTGACGCCTTTGATTGATCTGCTTGACGACGCTGCCGTGGCGGTTGTCGCTGCACAAGCGCTGAAGAAAACCCTGCTCATGTTTGACCAGTTCCATGACGTGCAGGAAAAAGCCGAGAAAGGCAATGTCCACGCCAAAGCCGTGCTGCAAAGCTGGGCCGATGCCGAGTGGTTCACCAGCCGTCCCGAAGTGCCCCAAAGCATCACTCTGAGCATCTTCAAAGTGGCAGGCGAGATCAATACCGACGACCTGAGCCCCGCGCCTGACGCCTGGAGCCGCCCCGACATTCCCCTGCACGCCTTGGCCATGCACAAAAATGCCCGCCCCGGCATCACGCCCGAGGAAGACGGCAAGCGCGGCCCAGTCAAGTTCATGGAAGATCTGCGCGCCAAGGGCAATTTGGTGGCCTATGTGGGTGACGTGGTTGGTACGGGTTCCAGCCGCAAATCAGCCACCAACTCGGTGCTGTGGTGGACGGGTGAAGACATTCCTTTTGTGCCCAACAAGCGCTTTGGCGGTGTGTGTCTGGGCAGCAAAATTGCGCCAATCTTTTACAACACCATGGAAGACTCCGGCGCACTGCCGATTGAGCTGGACGTGAGCCAGATGGCCATGGGCGACGTGGTGGAACTGCACCCCTATGACGGCAAAGCACTCAAAGACGGCAAGGTGATTGCCGAGTTCGAGGTGCGCAATGAAGTGCTGTTTGACGAGGTGCGTGCGGGTGGTCGCATTCCCCTCATCATTGGTCGCGGTTTGACCGCCAAGGCGCGTGAAGCGCTGGGTTTGCCCGCCAGCACGCTGTTCCGCTTGCCGCACAACCCGGCCGCTAGCAGCAAGGGCTATACCTTGGCCCAAAAAATGGTGGGCCGCGCCTGCGGTCTGCCCGAAGGCAAGGGCGTTCGCCCCGGCACTTACTGCGAACCCAAGATGACCAGCGTGGGTAGCCAGGACACCACCGGCACCATGACACGCGATGAGCTGAAAGACCTGGCCTGCCTTGGCTTTAGCTCTGATTTGGTCATGCAGTCCTTCTGCCACACCGCGGCTTACCCCAAGCCTGTGGACGTGAAGATGCACCATGAACTGCCCCAGTTCATGAGCAACCGAGGCGGCATCTCGCTCAAGCCCGGCGACGGCATCATCCACTCCTGGCTCAACCGCATGTTGCTGCCCGACACGGTCGGCACGGGCGGCGACAGCCACACCCGTTTCCCCATCGGCATCAGCTTCCCCGCAGGCTCTGGCTTGGTCGCTTTTGCAGCGGCCACCGGTGTGATGCCTCTGGATATGCCTGAGTCGGTGTTGGTGCGCTTCAAAGGCAAGATGCAGCCTGGCGTCACTCTGCGTGACCTCGTGCATGCGATTCCCCTGTACGCCATTAAGGCGGGTCATTTGACGGTAGAAAAAACCGGCAAGATCAACATCTTCTCAGGTCGTATTCTGGAGATCGAGGGCTTGCCAGATATGAAGGTTGAGCAGGCGTTTGAATTGTCAGATGCGTCCGCTGAGCGCTCGGCTGCAGGTTGCACCGTGCAGTTGAACAAAGAACCGATCATCGAGTACATCAACTCCAACATCGTGCTGCTCAAGAACATGATCGCCCAAGGTTACGCTGATGCGCGCACCATTGGCCGCCGCATCAAGGCGATGGAAGCTTGGTTGGCCAAGCCCGATCTGCTAAAAGCTGACGCCGATGCCGAGTACGCCGCCGTGATCGAGATTGACATGAGCGAGATCAATGAGCCCATCGTTTGCTGCCCGAACGACCCGGACGACGCCAAGACCCTGTCCGACGTAGCCGGTGCCAAGATCGACGAAGTGTTCATCGG
>CANCAO010000053.1 GCA_947374105.1 Comamonadaceae bacterium
GAGCCGTGCAGCACCGCGTGTTGCACCGCAGAGGGCAGGGAGTCAAAGGCGTCGTCGATATCAAACTTGTAGTGTTTAGCCAGGCTCTCCAGCAGGGCGAAGTAGTAGGCGTTGCGCCGATCCCAACCTTTGATCGCGCCACTGGCCAGGCTCAGCGTGGGGAAGGCCACCACGCGCGCCGGGTCAAAAAACTCGCGCGCGCCCAAGCCGTCACAAGACGGGCAGGCACCCATGGGCGAGTTGAAGGAAAACAAGCGCGGCTCCAGCTCGGTGATGGAGTAGCTGCACACGGGACAGGAGAACTTGGCGTTGAAGAGGTGCTCTTTCGCGGTCGGGCTGGGTGTATCTGACGCAACCATGTCCGTCGCCTTTTCATGCGCCATCTCCACAGCGATGGCCCGCCCATCGGCCAAGCGCAAAGCAGCCTCAAAACTCTCGGCCAAGCGCTGTTGCAAATCAGGCCGCACCTTGATGCGGTCAATCACCAGGTCAATGTCGTGCTTCTCGGTTTTCTTGAGCTTGGGCAGATCGTCAAAGCCGTAGATCACCCCATCGACCCGAAAGCGCACATAACCCTGGGCTTGCATGTCGGCAAAGACCTCCAAAAACTCGCCTTTCTTCTCGCGCGCGAGCGGGGCCAAAATCATCAGCCGCGTGTCCTCGGGCAGGGCCAGAACGGCGTCCACCATCTGGCTCACGGTTTGGGCTTGCAGTGGCAGGTCATGATCCGGGCAAAAAGGTGTGCCAGCGCGGGCAAACAGCAGGCGCAAGTAGTCGTGAATCTCGGTGACCGTGCCCACCGTGGAGCGCGGGTTGTGGCTGGTCGCTTTTTGCTCGATGGAGATGGCGGGCGAGAGGCCCTCGATCAAATCCACATCGGGCTTGTCCATGAGCTGCAAAAACTGGCGCGCATAGGTGGACAGGCTCTCCACATAGCGGCGCTGGCCTTCGGCATACAGGGTGTCAAACGCCAGGCTGGACTTGCCCGAGCCGGAAAGGCCCGTGATCACCACCAGCTGGTTGCGCGGGATGTCCAGGTCAATGGCTTTGAGGTTGTGCGTGCGCGCACCGCGGATGCTGATGTGCTGGACGGGCTGGACAGGAGAGTTCAAGGTGATGTGGGCTCAGGGTAACCCACGATGATAGTCAAATTCTGCGTTTCACGCGATGCAGCAGGAAGCCCGCAATGCCAATATTGAGCGCTGCCCAGGCGATGCCGTTGATAAATGCGGCCTGGTAGCTGCCCGTCAGGTCAAACACCTTGCCCGACATCCAGCCGCCCAGGGCCATGCCCAAAAGCGTGGCCATGATGACGCCGCCAATGCGCGCTCCCGCCTCAGACGCCGGGAAATACTCGCGCACAATGATGGCGTAAGACGGCACGATGCCGCCCTGAAACAGCCCAAACAGCGCCGCCACCACATACAGCGACACCAAGCCATCAAAGGGCAGGAACAGTAGCAGCGCAATGCCTTGCAAAGTGGAGCCCAGCAGCAGGGTGCGCAGGCCGCCAATGCGGTCGCAGATGAAGCCGGAAATCAAACGGCTGGCAATGCCACAGGCCAGCATCAGCGACAGCATCTCGGCCCCGCGCGCCGCACCAAAACCCAGATCACTGCAATAGGCCACGATGTGGACTTGCGGCATGGACATCGCCACGCAGCAAGACACGCCAGCAATGCACAAGAGCAGCTGCGCTTGGCTAGGGCGCATGCCGAAGGGGCGGGGAGAGATCGGGGGGGCTGTCGATATCTGCGCACTGAGTGATCCACTAGCGGGAGCCATCGGTGGCCGGGCCCGCATCAGCAGGGCAAGCAGCGCCATGCTGATGCCGCAAACTAGGCCCATACCCATATAGGTCTGACGCCAGCCCACGGTCTCTACAAAGTGCTGAACAATAGGGGGCCAGATGGCACCGCCCAGGTAATTGCCGCTGGCGCACACCGCCACCGCCATGCCACGGTGTTTGACAAACCACATCGAGGTGTCTGCCATCAGGGGCGCAAAACTCACCGAGCAACCCAGCAGGCCAATCAACACGCCGTGCGCCAGCGCAAAGGCCCAGATGCTGTGCGCTTGGGCCGCTGCCACAAAGCCCAGACCCAAACCTCCTGCGCCAATCAAGAGCGGCAACATCACGCCGCGCCGATCCGCCAGCCGCCCCATCAGCAGGCCACCCACGCCAAAGCCGATCATCAGCACCGTGTAGGGCAGGGAGGCATCCGCCCGCGCCACACCAAACTCCGCTTGCACAGCAGGCAAGACCACCGGCACCACAAACATGCCGCTGGCCCCCACGGCCATCAAGGCCAGCGTGACCAGCAGGCGCATTACCGCTTGGCGTGAGTCGGGCTGGCTGGTGGTGGAGGTTGTGGGTGTCATAGGCTGCATCATCGCAGACCGAACGCTTTTTCACGGCAACCGTTATCATCACCCCGTGAGCCGCTTTTTCATCCTCCTTCTGATCGTTCTCCTACCTCTGCGTGGCTGGAGTGCGGATCTCATGGGCACGCAAATGGCGACCAACCCGGCGGCCATGAGTGCTGACTGCCCCATGATGGCCGCCGCCATACAGGCCTCGACGCCTACGCCGAATAGCACGCACGATGACAGTGACCTCCAGCGCAGTTGCCAGTCTTGCCAGTTGTGCATGCCTCTGATCGCGCTGAAATCCCTGACGCTAGAGAGTTTCTTGGTGAAGCCTCAAGCACCGCAGGCGTATCACGTCGCTCGCTTCGTTAATGCAGAGCTTGCGCGCGCCGTCAAGCCCCCCATCTCCTGACCCGATAGCCGAATCACGTCCGTCGTTGCTTGGCCTAGGGCCATCGAGCGGTGGGTTATTTGCCGTGAGCCGGACTTGCGCACGACCGTCAAGCCACCGGCTCCACTGTTAGGAGTCAATATGAAACACTGGATAGGGGCGACCCTGCTCGCCTGCGCCAGCGCAGTCTGGGCGACGCCTGAATGGACGCGTGGCGTCATCGTCAAGGTGGATCCCGCCAGAGCACAGGTGATCCTCAAACACGAGCGCATCAAAAGCATTGACATGGACGCGATGACCATGCCGTTCAAGGTGGCCGAGGGCGTGGCGTTGAGCCCGTTCAAAACCGGCGAGAAAGTGCGCTTCACCGTCAAGGAGGCGAACCATCACCTGGTGATCGACGCCATGGAGCGTGCCCCGTGACGCCGCGTCTCAGAAGTATTGCAGCGCTCATGTCGGCCGTGTTGGGCTTGTGCTTAACAACATCGGCGTTTGCCGCGCCTATGGGCTTCAAGGACAGCGGGATGGCCATGGGCGACTTCAGTCCCAACTGGCAAGAGGCCTTGGCCAACTACGCGCTTACCTCACGTGACGCGGTGGGGGCATCGGCCATCGCCATGCGCTCGGACAACGAAACCCGCACCCGGCGGCTGACAGAGGCCACTTATACCCGCTTGCTCAAGCGCTGGAACCTGCCCGAGGCGCAAGCTAACGTCTGGTTTCTCGGCGGCGTGGGCTCGGTGACTGGCAACGATTTTTCGGGGGCCAAGACCATGGTCACGCCAGGGATTCAGGTGGACTACGAGACGACTCGGGTTTACGCCGCCGTGACGACCCGGCTGTACCGCGCCGAGGGCATCAACCATGACTTCGCCTCTGTGCGCGTGGGATTTTCCTTTTTTGAAGCGGACTACGACCAGACGCAACCCTGGTTCATTTTGGAGGCCAGGCGCATGAATGAGCTGACGGATAAGACCGAAATCACGCCCATGCTGCGCCTCATTCACAACCGGTATTTCGTGGAGTTGGGGGTCAACAATGCCGCCCAGGTTCGCGCCAACTTTATGTACATTTTTTAGCAGGAATCTTTCATGAAAAAATTCATCATCACCCTTGCGCTGGCCATCGCTGCGCTCCCGTCTCTGGCTGCGACCAGCATGAAGGTCACGGTCAACGGTATGGTCTGCGCATTTTGCGCGCAGGGCATCGAGAAACGCATCGCCAAGATGAGCGCCACTCAGGAGGTCTTTGTCGATCTCAAGAAGAAGACCGTTCTGGTTCAGGCCAAGGAGGGGCAGACACTGGACGGTAAAGCCATCACAGCCGAGATCGTTGATTCAGGCTACGACGTGGTCAAGCTGGAGGCTGTGCAGCAGTCGGTTGCGGAGCTCAAGAGCGAACTGAAAGCTCGCAAATGAGCGCAGATGGCCTTACACAATCCCGAGGCGGGTTCTGGGCCTCGGTAGTCAGCCTGTTTGCGACGTCAAGCACGTTGGTGTGTTGCGCTATTCCTGCGCTGCTCGTAGCCCTGGGGGCCGGGGCGGCTTTGTCGTCATTGGTTTCCATCTTCCCCCAGGTGGTTTGGCTGAGCGAGCACAAGACGGTCTTGTTTGTATCGGCTGGCGCGATGATGCTGGCCAGCGGTTGGCTGCAGTGGCGCAACCGCAGTGCGCCGTGTCCCACGGATCCGCGCTTGAGGGATGCCTGCCTGACCACGCGCAAGACCTCAGCCTTCGTCTATGGCTTAAGCGTCCTGCTGTACGTCGTAGGGGGCTGGTTTGCTTTTGTCCAGCCTTGGTTGAGTGAGCTATGAGACGGCGCTAAGCCCAGGCGCAGTTCAAGCGGCGGGAATAGGCCCAAGGAATCAGGGACAATCGACGCTTTCGTTTTGGCCGTGATGAACGGCCTACTCCAGTGTCAAATACCTCTGATCTCTTGTCCCCACCAACACCCGCCTTAGCGAGCGCGATGACGCCGCTGGAGCGACGCGCCAGCCTCTCGCTGGCCTCCATATTCGCCCTGCGCATGCTGGGCTTGTTTCTGGTCTTGCCGGTGTTCGCGCTGGAGGCAGCGCAATACCCAGGGGGTGACGACCCGGTCATGGTGGGCATCGCCATGGGCATTTATGGTCTGACACAAGGGTTTTTGCAGATTCCGTTTGGCATGGCGTCGGACCGCTTTGGGCGCAAGCGCGTGATCGTGCTGGGCTTGCTTTTGTTTGCCGTGGGCAGCATGGTGGCGGCAATGGCAGGCAGTTTGACTGGGCTGCTCATTGGCCGATCCATCCAGGGCGCGGGAGCTGTGTCAGCTGCGGTTACGGCGCTGCTGGCCGACCAAACGCGTGACGAGGTGCGCACCAAGGCCATGGCGCTGGTGGGGGCCAGCATTGCGCTGATGTTTGCGCTCTCGCTTATTTTTGCACCGGTGCTGGCTGCCTCGATTGGTTTGTCGGGCTTGTTTGTGCTCACGGCGGTGTTGGCGCTGGGCGGTGTGGCCGTGGTGATCTGGCGCGTGCCGCCAGAACCACTCAAGCACAAAGACATGCCGCGTGGTCGCTTGTCCGAGGTCTTGCAGCATGCGGCCTTGTTGCGTCTGAACTTCGGCGTCTTTATTCTGCATGCAGTGCAGCTCGCCATGTGGGTGGCCATCCCCGCGCTGCTGGTGCAAGCGGGCCTGGGCAAAGCGCATCACTGGTGGGTGTATTTGCCTGCGGTGCTGGCGTCGTTTGGTGTCATGGGTTTCACCCTGTTCCCGCTGGAAAAACGGGGCTATCTGCGCGCGGCTTTTCTAGGGGCGTTGGGTTTAATTGGAGTGGTGCAATTGGGTTTGCTTTGGGTGGTGAGCGCCGGGGCGGGCATTGAAGCGCTGGCCGTGCTGCTCTTTCTATTTTTCTGCGGCTTCAATGTGCTGGAGGCCAGCATGCCCAGCTTGGCCTCTCGCATCGCCCCGGCCCATGCGCGCGGCGCAGCCTTAGGGGTTTACAACACTTTGCAGTCACTCGGATTTTTTGCGGGCGGCGCGGCGGGTGGATGGCTGATCAAGCACACCGGCATGCACGGGTTGTTTGTGGCCTGCGCTATCGGCATGGCACTGTGGCTGCTGGTGGCCTGGCCGATGAAAGCCCCCTCGCGGACAATCTCCAAAACAAACGAACCATTGCAAGCCACCTGACTCTCTCACCCAGCTTAACCAAGGATCCCCCATGACCACCCCGATGTACACCACTTCCATCCCCGTTTTCAAGCAAATGCTGGGCGGCCTGGCCGATGTTTTGCGCAAGGCTGAGGCTCATGCCGAAGCCAAGAAGATTGACCCCGCCGTGCTACTGCAATCGCGTCTGTTCCCCGACATGTTCAACCTGCTACGACAGGTGCAGGTGGCGAGTGACTTTGCCAAAGGCATTGCGGCGCGACTGGCCGGCGTGGACGTACCCAAAGTAGAAGACAAAGAACAGACCTTTGCCGACCTGCAAGCCCGCATTGCCGCCATGCTGACCTTCATGGACGGACTGAACCCCAGCCAGTTCGCCGACGCCGCCACGCGAGAGATCATCACCCAGGCTGGCACTCCCAAAGAAAAGCGCTTCACCGGCCAGTCTTACCTGCTGAACTACGGCCTGCCGCACTTCTTCTTTCACGTCACCACGGCCTACGCCATCCTGCGCCACAACGGTGTCGAAGTGGGCAAGAAGGACTATATCGGTACGTATTGAAAGCCACTATGACACTTCAAGTTCTAGAAGCCCAGACCGGTGAAAATCCCGTCGCCACCATCCTAAACATGCACGGCCTGGGGGCCGACGGGCGTGACTTCATCCCGATTGCTGAGCAGCTGGATTTGTCCTCCATCGGCCCGGTGCGCTTCCTCTTTCCCAGCGCGCCCGAGATCCCGGTCACCATCAACGGCGGCTACGTCATGCCGGCTTGGTATGACATCCTTGCGGCTGATCTGGTACGGCGCGAAGACGAGGCGGGCTTGCGCCAATCGCAAGCGGCCATTGAAGCCATCATCACGCATGAGAAGTCACGCGGCATGCCTGCGAACCGCATCGTGATCGCGGGTTTCTCGCAAGGTTGCGCCATGGCGCTGATGGTGGGCTTGCGCCACACCGAACGCCTGGCGGGCATTGTGGGTATGTCCGGCTATTTGCCGCTGGCCGACACCACGGCCACCGAGCGCAGTGTGGCCAGCCAGAGTACGCCGATTTTCATGGGCCACGGTACGAATGACGGCGTGGTGGCACTGCCCCGCGCCCTGGCCTCACGCGATGCGCTGCAGAGCCTGGGCTACACGGTGGACTGGCACGAGTACCCGATGGAACACTCGGTCTGCCCGCAGGAAGTGGCAGATTTGGAAGCTTGGTTACTTCGCGTCTTGGCCTGAGGCGGGCGCTGTCACAGCGCCTACCGCTTGCAGCAAATTGCGAATCACGCTGCTGTCGATGTTGCGCGTGATGAACACCAAGCGCGAACCGGTGTCCGCACTCGGCCAATGGTCTAGAGTCACAGGCGGGTGAAAGATATGCTGCACCGCCTGCACCACCACTGGCTTGCCTTCGATGTTCACAATGCCTTTGACACGCAGCAAGTCCGACCCACGCAGCGTGACCAGCAACTCCATCCCCGCAGAAAACGAAGCCCAGGTGAAGGGCGCATCAAAGCGCAGGGACAGTGTGGCGATGGCCGGGTCATGGCGCGATGTACGCTGGCCCAGGTAGCGACCTTGAGCCGTGCTGGTCTGAATTCCATTTGAATCCACCAGCGACTCACCCAAAAAACTCAAGGTCAGCGCACTGGCCCGGGCCGATGCCAAGCCCAGGCCCATTAGCTCTGACGGCTGCACCTCGCCGTTGAGCACATGTCGCACCTCTGCCACCGGGTTAATGGCGGCAATCGCCTCGCGCAGGGTGCTGATGCTGGCCGCGCTGGTCAAGTCGCACTTGGTCAAGAAAATACGATCCGCCAGTGCGATTTGCTTGACCGACTCAGGCTGGCTGTCCAACTGCCCCAAGCCATTCACCGCATCCACCAGCGTGATGACGCCATCCAGCCGAAACTGCGCCCCCAGCAGCGTGTCGCTCACCAGCGTCTGCACCACGGGGGCCGGGTCGGCCAAGCCGGTGGTCTCGATCACCACCCGGTCAAAGTCCAGCACCTGCCCCATGTGCCGCTGCGAAAACAGCTCGCGCATAGTCTCTTGCAAATCAGTGCGCACCGAGCAGCAAATGCAGCCATTGGCCAGCAACGTGATGTTCTCGGTCGCCATGGTGACCAGGTCATGGTCAATGCCGATCTCCCCCACCTCGTTGATGACCACCGCCACACGGTTCATGTCGGCGTGGCGCACCAGCTTAGAGATCAGCGTGGTCTTGCCGCTGCCCAGAAAACCGGTGATGAGGGTGACGGGGATTTTGCCCGCCAGGGGGTCGCGTTGGAAGGTCAAATGTTCATCTCAAGGATATAGAGACCACCCGTGAACCGGTCCACCGTGTACACGATACGGTTTTCATCCACAAACACGTCGTTAAGCTGGATCGCTCCGGCAGGCGAAAGTTTGGGCGCGCCGGGCACGTAGTAGGCGATCTCTTGCACGGCGAAGGGGTTGCTGGTGTCATA
>CANCAO010000054.1 GCA_947374105.1 Comamonadaceae bacterium
TTGCAACCGGGCGTCTGGGCCAAAGATTTGACGCTGCATATGCTGGGCCGCTTTGGGGCCGAGGGCCTGAACTACCGCGCCATCGAGTACGTGGGCGCTGCGGTGGCCGCCATGGAAATTGACGACCGCATGACCCTGTCCAACCACGCTGCCGAGCTGGGGGCCAAGGCCGCGCTGCTGGAGGCGGATGACAAAACTCTCAAGTGGCTGGCCGCGCATGGGGCCAAAGCGCCCAAGCCGGTGTTTGCCGATGCTGATGCGGTGTACGCCGAGCGCATCGTGATTGACGCGTCTGCATTGGCCCCCCAAGTGGCGCGACGCCACGCGGTGGACGACATCGTGGCCGCGCACGAGGTGGTGGGGCAGAAAATCAACTTCGCCTTGATTGGCACCTGCACCAACGGGCGGCTCGACGACATTCGTCAGGCGGCGGCGATTCTCAAAGGCAAGCGCCTAGCCAAGGGCGTGCGCATGATCATCACGCCCGCCTCGCGCCAGATTTATCTGGCCGCCATGCGCGAGGGCTTGTTTGAGATATTGACCGAAGCCGGGGCCTCGGTAGAGGCCGCTGGCTGCGGCACTTGCGTGGGCATTACGAACCACCTGATTCCGGGCGATCGCGAGGTGGTGATATCGAGTGCCAACCGCAACTTCAAAGGTCGCTTGGGCAACCATGATGCTGAAATCTGGCTGGGCTCCGCGGCGACGGTGGCGGCCTCGGCGCTGACAGGTTGCATCACCGATCCGCGCACGGTGGTGGGCGGGCAATGGGAAGCGTCATATGCTTAATTGGCCCGTAGAGCTTATAAATAATGCATGAGCAGCTATGAAAACAATAGTAAATACTGACAACGTGAAATCTGAACATCCGATCCAAGGCCGTGCCTACGTCCTGGGCCAAGACGTCAATACCGACCTGTGCTGCTCGGGCAAGTACCTGCCGGGCAAGGACGAAGCCTTCATTGCTGGCCAAGCGTTTGAGGCAATCTCCCCCGGCTTTGCGCGCCGCTTTGAAGCCGGCGGCGTGATCGTCGCGGGCGAGCACTTCGGCATCAACTCCTCGCGTGAACAGGCGGTGCACATCTTGCGACGCATGGGCGTGGCGGCCATCGTGGCGCCCTCGTTTGGGCGGCAGTTTTTCCGTAACGCCATCAACAACGGCCTGCTGGTGGTGGAGTGCGACACGACGGGCATCGCGGAGGGAGACGAGATCACGCTGGATTTGGAGACTTCGGCTTTGACTGTGGCCCAAAGACAGATCACACGCGCCTTGCCGGCCGTGCCTGAGGCTATCCGTGCGATTTTGCGTGAGGGCGGCTTGATTCCTTTCCTTAAAAAATACCCGGATTGGCAGGTGACCGCATGAACGATTCAGGAGCAACCCGGCCCAGCGCCAGTCAACTTCGCCAAGCTTTGCGCCTGCGCTTGGCCCAAGCGCAGCAGGGCGGCACGGCCCTGATCGCCCCCGGCATTTTTGATGGCTATGGCGCACGCATGGTGATGCAAGGCGGCTTCGAGGCCGCTTACATGACGGGCAATGGCGTGTCGGCCAGCCTGCTGGGCACGCCTGATGTGGGTTTGATTGACCTGACCCTGATGGCCAACCACGCGCGCCATGTGGCCGCGTGCATTGACATCCCGCTGATCTGCGATGCCGACACAGGCTACGGCGGCGTGGTCGGCGTGCGTCGTACCGTGCAGGAGTTTGAAGCCGCCGGTGTGGCCGCCATCCACATGGAAGACCAACTCTCGCCCAAGCGCTGCGCGCAGTTCCCCGGTGCGCGTTCGGTGCTGGAGTTTGATGAGGCAGTTGCCAAGATCGCCGCCGCCGTGGCCGCTCGCAGCGACCCCGACTTCATCGTGATTGCGCGCACCGACAGCGCAGGCTCGATGGGCTTGGGCGAGGCGATCAAACGCGCCCAGGCCTTTGAACGTGTCGGCGCAGGCGCGGTGTTTGTGGAGCTGAAAGCGCACGACGGTATCCTGGACGACTTGCGCCGCGTGGCCGATGCGGTGTCCATCCCCTGCCTGGTCAACATCGACGCCGGTGGCCCGCTGGCCGCGCTGCACGCCAATGACTTGCACCGCCACGGCATTGCCTTGGCCATCTACCCCGCGTTGATCCGCAACGCCGTTGGTTTTGCCATGCGCGAGGCCTTGCAGCACTTGAAGCAAGACGGTTCTACCGTTGCCATGCGGCCCCGCATGATCAGCGGTGCGGAGTACAACGCTTAGCTGGGTTTGGCTGAAGTGGAGAGTTGGGAAACGCGGTTTCCTTTTTGAATTGATTTGAAGGGCTTGACCATGAAAATACGTTTATCGAATGCCGTAGCGCCCATCGCCTTGCTGTTGGCGCTGGCTTGCAGCAGCGCCGTTCAGGCCGTCGAAATCAAGGTGCTTAGCGGTAACGGGGCCAAGGCCGCAGTGACCGAGTTGGGCGCGCAGTTTGAGCGCCTCAGTGGGCACAAGGTGACGATTCATTTCGAGGTCAACCCCGGTGTCAAAAAACGCATTGACGAGGGTGAAGCCTTCGATGTGGCGGTGCTGAACCCCCCGTTTTTGGACGAGCAAATCAAGAACGGCAAGGTCATAGCCAGCACGCGCACCGTGCTGGGCCGTGCAGGCATCGGCGCGGCGATTCGTGCGGGCGCGCCCAAGCCGGATATTTCGACGGTAGAGGGTTTTAAAAATGCGCTCTTGGCCAGCAAGTCAGTGGCCTACCCGGGCGAGGGTTCCAGTGGCCGCTATTTCGTGACGGTGATTGATCGCATGGGCCTGACCCAAGCCATGGCCAGCAAAATGCGCCCCATGCCCGCCGAGTACAACGTGGAAGTGGTGGCCAGCGGCGAGGTGGATATGGTGGTGGTGGTCGCCTCACGCATCAACGGCGTGCAGGGTGTGCAGTCGCTGGGCACAATCCCGGCATCGTTGCAAACCTGGATCGGTTTTACGGCGGGCCTGTCTGCACAGGCCAAAGAGGCGCAAGCCGCCCGCGAAATGCTGAAGTTCTTTACCTCAGCCGCCGCTGAGAAAATCTTGCGGGACAAAGGGGTCGAGCCCTTTGTTGAGTGAGCGGCCCAACGCCACTCAAGATCGTTTACTTCGCCAGAAAGCCCGTCGCCCGAAAGTGTTTGAGCGCCGCCTCGCTGGCTAAAAACTGCATCAACGCACCTGCTGCCACTTGCTCGCTGCTTCTGGCTGTTGCATAGCTGGTGCTCAAGCCCAGCGGTGCAGGCAAAGGCCCCACCATCGTGATGTCAGGGTGCTGCAAAATTTCGCTCGATTGGCTCACGCCTAGCGCGTATTTGCCGTGTGACACGTCCTTGATCACTTCCACGCCGAAAGGCAAGACGGTGATGCGAGTTTGCAGGGCTTGGCTCAGGCCCAAGCTGTCCAGCACCTTGGCAAAGTGAGTGCCTGCTGTGGCTCCGCGCGCCGGGTCAGCGTAGGCGATGCTGGGTGCGGCCGATAGGGTTAGTTTGAGCGCTTCAGGGGTGGAGATGTCGGGCACGGGCGCGCCGTGGGGCACGGCCAGAGAGACCGACACCACGCCGATGCTCTGTGCCGCGTCCTGGGTCAGTCGTCCGCCTGCGCGTAGTTGCGTGATGGCGGCGTTACTCAAAATCACCACATCGGCCACCGCACCGGGTGCGCCACTCAAAACACGATCTCGTTGCGCGCCCACGGTGTCAAACGTGGCGCTCAGGGTGTGGCCGGTCTCGCGGGTGAATTCGGGCGCGATGCGCTCCACGGCAGCCTTGGCGGCCCCTGCAGCCAATACGCGGATATTGTCGGCCTGAGCTAGTGAGGACATGACAACCAAGAGGGCGAATGCAGCGTTTTGGGTACGTTTCATGGGGATTAAGTGGTTTAAGTGATATGAGGGGATAATAGAGGTTTGCCCTTGATCTGGGTATTCTTGACCCAAAACCGAAGATTTGATGACCCTAACCGCTACAGAAACCCCCGTCACCGACCTCACGGTCACGCCAGAACCACGCCTTGATGCCTTTGCGCAATTGCAACTGGCGGAGCCCTTGGCCCGTGCCGTGGCTGAGATGGGCTATGAGTCGATGACGCCGATTCAGGCGCAGGCCATCCCTGTGGTGTTGCAGGGGCGTGACGTTATGGGCGCAGCCCAGACGGGCACGGGCAAGACGGCCGCTTTCTCGTTGCCCTTGCTGCAACGCATGCTCAAACATGAAAACAGCTCCACCTCCCCCGCGCGCCATCCGGTGCGTGCGTTGGTGCTGCTGCCCACGCGTGAGTTGGCCGACCAAGTAGCCCAGCAAGTCAAGCTCTATGCCAAGTACACCAACCTGCGCAGCGCCGTAGTGTTTGGCGGTATCGACATGAAGCCGCAAACGCTGGAGCTTAAAAAAGGTGTTGAGGTCTTGGTGGCCACCCCAGGCCGTTTGCTCGACCACATCGAAGCCAAAAACGCCGTGCTTAATCAGGTGGAATACGTGGTGCTGGACGAGGCCGACCGCATGCTCGACATCGGTTTCTTGCCCGACCTGCAACGCATCCTGAGCTACCTGCCCAAGCAGCGCACCACGCTGCTGTTCTCGGCTACTTTCTCTTCTGAAATCAAGCGTCTGGCCAGTAGCTACCTGCAAGACCCGGTGACTATTGAAGTGGCCCGCTCCAACGCCACAGCCTCCACCGTAGAGCAGCATTTTTACAGCGTGCCTGAAGACGACAAACGCCGCGCCCTGCACCAAATTCTGAAGTCCCGTGGCATGAAGCAGGCCTTTGTGTTTGTGAACAGCAAACTGGGCTGCGCCCGCTTGGCCCGCAGCCTGGAGCGCGAAGGCCTCAAGACCACCGCCTTGCATGGCGACAAGAGTCAGGACGAGCGCCTCAAAGCGCTGGAGTCCTTCAAAGGCGGCGAGGTTGATCTGTTGGTGTGTACCGATGTGGCCGCACGCGGTCTGGACATCAAAGACGTGCCTGCTGTCTTCAACTTTGACGTGCCCTTCAATGCCGAAGACTATGTGCACCGCATTGGCCGCACCGGTCGCGCCGGGGCCTCTGGCCTGGCGGTGAGCTTTGTCTCTGCCAAAGATGCCCGCTTGGTTGCTGACATTGAAAAGCTCATCAAAACCAAGATTGAGCTCGAAGCGGTTGAGTTTGACGAAGACCAGCCTGACATCCACAAACAGGGTCGCATCAACGATGGCCGGCGCATGTACTCGCCTGAGCGCGAAGAAACCGTTCGTCGTGAGCGCGCCTCCCCGCGTGACTACGCCCGCCCGACGCAGGCAGCGCGTGACCCGTTTTTTGACAAGCCCTATGAGGCAAGCGTTGCCGCCACAGATGACGTCAAGCCCACCTGGGAACCCACGGTGCGCGCAGGTGGCCGTAGCCTGTCGGCCAACATCAAATCCAAACGCAAGGTAGCCGCTTTGTTTACGGCGTCGAGCACTTGACTTGAATCAGTTGGTGGGGGCGTTTCGGTACTGATTCGTCCAAGCGCATCGCACTCAAACAACCACCCCAAACGCAGCCCGTGTCCAGCGCCATCAGGTGCGGGTGCTCTAGCCAACCCAAGCGCGACCAATGGCCAAAAGCCACGGTGACGTCAGCCGTGCGCCGCCCCGGTGCGTCAAACCAAGGCACATAGCCCGGCGGTGCTGTATCTGCCCCACCACTGTGCTTGAACTCCATGCGCCCCTCGGGCGTGCAAAAGCGCAAACGGGTGAGGGCGTTGACGATCACGCGCACGCGATCCGCACCGCGCAGTGAGTCGTCCCAGGCTACAGGCGTACTGCCGTACATCTGGTGCAAGAAATCAATCAAGTCGGGGCCGCGCAACAGGGTTTCCACTTCATGGGCGAGTGCTATGGTTTTGGTAGCTGTCCACGCAGGTAATACACCCGCGTGCACCATTAATATCTCTTCACCCTGGAGCTTATCCAGGATCGCCAAACGTTGTTGGCGCAGCCAGGCCAGCAGGCCGTCGCGATCATCTGCTTGCAAGATGCCGTCCAGCGTGTCGTGCTGGTGCGCGGGCCGCACGCCGTGAGCCACGGCCAGCAAGTGCAGGTCATGATTGCCCAGCAGACAGTGTGCTGAAGCGCCCAAGCCCTTCAGTCGGCGCAGCACCGCCAAAGAACCCTGCCCCCGGTTCACCAAATCGCCCAGCAAATAGAGCGTGTCACGGCTGGGAGAGAAAGAAACCGTGTCCAGCAAGCGCTGCAACGCGTCGTCGCAGCCCTGGATGTCGCCAATCAAGTAAAGTGCCATGGTGTTTATTGTCCGCTGTGTTCCATGGAATTTTTTCTGATTGTTTTTCTGACCCTTCTCAACGGCGTGTTTGCCATGTCCGAGTTGGCGTTGGCAGCCAGCCGCAAGGCGCGGCTCTCGGCCATGGCCGATGAAGGGGACAAGGGCGCGCAGGCGGCGCTCACGCTGCTTGGTAATCCCAATCAATTTCTTTCAACGGTGCAAGTCGGCATTACCTCGATTGGTATGCTCAACGGCATTGTGGGCGAGGCCGCGTTCAGCGAAGGTGTGTCGCACTGGTTGATGGGCTGGGGTGTGTCTGACAGTGCAGCGTCCATTTCTGCCACTGCGCTGGTGGTAACGTTGATTACCTTCACCACCATTATTTTTGGTGAACTGGTGCCCAAGCGCATTGGTCAGCTTCACCCTGAATTGGTGGCCCGCTGGGTGTCGCGCCCCATGCTCTGGCTGGCCACGGCTGCCAAGCCTTTCGTCAAACTTTTATCGGCCACCACGCAAGGTACGCTGCGCTTGTTGCGCATTGACACCACGGCCATCCGCACCATGACGGAAGAAGAAATCAGCGCCAACCTCGTTGAAGGCGTTGATGCTGGCGTGATCGAACAGCACGAGCACCAGATGGTGCAAAACGTGTTTCAACTCGACGAGCGGCCACTCACCTCCCTGATGGTTCCGCTGGCGGATGTGGCGTGGCTGGAGTCGTCGCTCACCGTGCCCGCGTGTTTGCAGATCGTGGGTGTAGCGGGTGAGCGCGGTGCACACTCTTGGTACCCGGTGTGTCGCGGCTCCATGGCGCATGTGGTGGGGCTCATCAGTGTGGGCAAATTACTGGAACTTGGGGCGGATTACACAGGCAGCATTGAGGCCCATGTGCAGCCCGCCAATTTTGTGCCGGAAACCCTCTCGTGCATGGAATTACTGGAGCAGTTTCGCGCGCGCTCCGGGCGCATGGTGTTCGTGGTGGACGAGTACGGCGTGGTGCAGGGGCTGGTGACGCCGGGTGACCTCTTGGAAGCTATCACCGGGGAGTTACAACCCGTGGCGCAAGTGGATGCTTGGGCCACCCCGCGTGAAGATGGCTCCTGGTTACTGGATGGCTTGATGCCCATCAACGAATTAAAAAGCCGGTTGTCTATCAAGGCCCTACCGGATGAAGACCGTGGGCGCTACAACACCCTGGCGGGCTTGCTGCAGTCTGTTAGCGGTCATCTCCCCGCCGAGGCAGAGCGCATTGAGTGTGGTGGCTGGGTGTTTGAGGTTGTGGATTTGGACAACCGCCGCATTGACAAAGTGCTGGCTAGCGTGCGACTTAAAGATAAGGTGGACAAATAATAATTCGCAAATTCCTATTAGACTCAAAGAAAAAAATGAGGAGTAAGCGTTGGATATTTTGTCTTTAACAATTTTTGCGGTATCGCTGTTGGTCGTTTCTGTTGCGTATTGGTCATACCGAAGCTGGGTGGCCGATCGGAAGAAGCAAGAAAATCGACTTCCTCTTCACTGGAACCTAAGACAAAGGCCGCTTTTTAGCGACGTTGATCGTGCGGTTTTGCTCTGGTTGAAGCAGGTTTTTCCTGAATATGAGGTTCTCGTCAAAGTACCCGTGGTACGTTTCTTGAGTGGGTCCTCGGATGACTTGAAAGCGATGATCCAGATCAAGGATGTCTATTGCAGTTTCACGGTGTGTTCACCCAAAGGCTGGGTGATGGGTTGCATAGACGTCCCCGGTCCCCAGGGCCTCAAAGCAAGCCGTCGTGACCTCAAGACAAAACTCTTTGAGGGCTGTGGTTTGCCCTACGCTGTGTTTGGGGCTCAAGACCTCCCAACGCATGAAGACTTACGCACTCTATTCTTGAATGAGAGAGCATCATCTCCCACGACGGTTAGCCAATTTGAGGCGTCACATCCATCCCCGGCATCCGAGTTTTCAGTGACGGAAGTGGCGGCAGACATGGGGAGCTTAGAGCCTTTGAAAATTGATG
>CANCAO010000055.1 GCA_947374105.1 Comamonadaceae bacterium
ACCGGCTTTGGCCTGGTCATCGGGCTGGATGGCACAGGCGACCAGACCACGCAAATGCCCTACACCTCACAAAGCCTGAGCAACTACCTGCAGCAGCTGGGTATCTCGCTGCCGGTCGATGCGCTGGCCCGGCTTCAGCTCAAAAACGTAGCGGCGGTGCTGGTGACTGCGCAACTCCCCGCCTTTGCCCGCCCCGGTCAGACCGTGGACGTGAACGTCTCCTCCATGGGCAACGCCAAGTCGCTCAAGGGCGGCATGCTGATCACCACGCCGCTCAAGGGAGCCGATGGTGAAATTTATGCTTTGGCCCAAGGCAATTTGATCGTGGCGGGGGCCGGGGCTTCAGCGGGCGGCAGCAAGGTGCAGATCAACCACCTGAGCGCAGGGCGCGTGCCCAATGGCGCGCAAATCGAGCGCACCATTCCCACGCCCTTACTGGAAGGCCACAGCTTCAAGCTCGGGCTAGAGGCTTCGGACTTTCAAACTGCCCGACGGGTGGCTGAGGCCATCAATACCCGCTTTGGGGCCACCACCGCCCGCGCACTCGATGGCCGCACGGTGGATGTGCAAGCGCCCACGGAATCCAATGCCCGTATCGCCTTCATTGCCGAAATGGAGGAGATTCAGCTGGAGGCCTCCATCCCAGCCGCAAAAGTCGTCATCAACTCGCGCACAGGCTCCATCGTGCTGAACCAGGCCGTAACACTCGGGCCCTGCGCCATAGCGCACGGCAACTTGTCAGTGAGCATCAGCTCCACCCCCATCATCAGCCAACCCGGACCCATGTCGGGCGGGCAAACGGTGGTGCGGGAAAAAGCCAACATCCAGATCAAGCAAGAGCCCGGCATCCTCATCCAACTGCCAGCCGCACCACTGCTGGCTGATGTGGTGCGCGCCCTGAATGCCCTGGGTGCCACGCCGCAAGACCTGCTGGCCATCCTGCAAGCCATCAAGGCGGCTGGTGCCTTGAATGCGGAGCTGGAGGTGATTTGAAATGGGGCTGAATCCGCTTTCGCAAACGTCATCTTCGCCCGCCAATGCGCTGGCGGCTGACGCCCGAACGCTCAACAGCCTGAAGCTGCAAGCCGGCCAAAGCACGCCTGCGGCCATCAAGGAAACAGCCAAACAGTTTGAAGCCCTGTTCATGCGCGAGCTGCTCAAAAGCATGCGCGAAGCCACCATGAAATCCGGCTTGATGGACAGCGCACAAGGGGACTTGGGCACGGACTTGCTGGACCAGCAGTTCGCTGTGCAAATGTCGGGCCAACCTGGCGGGCTGTCTGACATGATCGCCCAGCAACTGACGCGCCAGATGAATGGAAGTCAAACCCCACCAACCTCACCCCCAGCGTCCACCCTCTCATTATCTGAGCGCAGTCCCGCATCAGTCACAGCCGCGATCACCGGCTCAGGCACCGCCCCTCAAGCCCACTTCATCCAGCGTCACAGCGAGGCCGCCGCGCGGGTCGAAAAGTCCAGCGGCATCCCGGCCAGCTTCATGATCGGCCAGGCCGGGCACGAAAGCGGCTGGGGCCAGCGTGAAATCAAGTTACCCGACGGCAGCTCTTCTTTCAACCTGTTTGGAATCAAAGCCACGCCTGGCTGGACAGGTCAGGTAGCACAGGTGACAACCACCGAATATGTCAACGGTGAAGCAAAAAAAACAGTCGCTAAATTTCGTGCCTATGGCTCGTATGAAGACTCGTTTCGCGATTTTTCAAAACTGATCTCGCAAAGCCCTCGCTACGCGCAGACGCGCCAGCAAACGGGCTCGGTACAAGCCTATGCCAACAGTCTACAAAACGCGGGCTATGCCACCGACCCCGACTACGCAGCCAAGCTAAGCCGCGCCATCAACACCACGCTGCACATGCAGCGTGTCCAGAGCTGAAGGAGCACCCCATGGCAGATGTCATGAATATCGGCGTGCGGGCCTTAATGGTTAACCAGAGTGCCTTGCAAACGGTAGGCAACAACATTGCCAATGTCAACACGCCGGGTTACTCGCGTCAGTCGGTCATCCTCAAAAGTGTAGGGGGGCAATTTTCTGGCACCGGCTTTTACGGCAAAGGCGTGTCGATTGAGACCGTGCAGCGCAATTACAGCGAGTTTCTGACCCAGCAAGCCGCCCTCTCCAAATCGGTTGCAGCAAGTGACTCGGTCCGCTACAACAATCTGAGTCAATTGGAAAACATCTTCCAAGGCGGAGCAGACGGTTTAGGCGCCTCTGTCAGCAATATGCTCAACGCTTTTTCAGACGTGGTGAATGCGCCGACTGATCTGACTGCACGCTCGGTCGTGCTGACCCAGGCGGATGAAGCCGCTACCCGACTGCGAACGGCAGCAGCTCAACTCAATGACTTGAAACTGGGCGCCGTCGCGCAACTGAAAACCGATGTCACCACTATCAACAATTTGGCCCAGCAAATTGCCTCGACCAACGATCAAATCACCAAAGCGCTGGGCAGTGGTCACAGCCCGAACGATTTGCTCGATCAGCGTGATCAATTGATCAGCCAGCTCAATCACTATGCGCAAACCAAAACGATTGCTGCAGATGATGGCAGTGTCGGCATATTCATGAGCAGTAGTCAGCCCCTGGTATTGGGCACCGCCGTTTCACCCCTCAAAATCGTCAACGACACCTTCAACGATCCAGCCAAGAGTCAGCTCACGATGACGGTCAGCGGGGTTGCCCAAGATTTGGATGCAGCCCAGTTGGGCGGCGGTGAGATTGCCGGCTTGTTGCGTTTTCAGAACTCCGATCTGGTCGATGCCGGCAACCTGTTGGGGCGCATGGCCTTGGCCATCGGCACCCAGATGAACACGCAACAAGGCTTGGGATTGGATCTCAATGGCAACCCTGGCACGCCTTTATTTAACATCAAACCCATGCCCAGTGTCTACGCGGCCAGCACTAACACCTTGCCCGGCCCCGCACTCAGCGTGGGAATTCAGACCAGCCCCAGCTCTGGCACACCGTCTCTGGCCGCCTCCAATTACGAGCTCAACTTCAACTCCGCCACCACCGGCAGCATCACCCGCTTGTCTGATGGTGTGGTGACAGCTTTTGATTTTGGTGCGAGCAACCCTATCAAAATCGATGGATTGGACATCCAAAAAAACGCAGTGGCTGCCACAACAGGTGACCGTTTTTTAATCACTCCGTTCAGCGCTGCAGCTCCCAGCATTGCCACCGCTTTTTCATCGCCTCGTGGGCTGGCCATGGCAAGCCCAGTAGCTGCACAATCAGGTTCAGCAAACGCAGGCACACTGGTTCAGGAAGGTCTGGTCGCACGCTCGCAGCCCGCACCGCCAGCCGTCACATTGAATTTCACCGGGCCAGGCACCTACACCCGCTCGGACACTGGCGCCACACTCTACGCCTACACGCCCAGCCAGCCGATTGAATACAGCACGGCAGCGCCACTGACCGGCTGGTCGCTCACGCTCAAGGGCGTACCCAAAGCAGGAGACACCTACACCGTGCAGCCCAACGCCTACCCGACCTTGGATGCAGGCAATGCCCAGGCCATGCTGGACTTGCGCGATCTCGCCCTGTTTGACGGTGGCCCCCTGACCGATGGCTACGCCAGCCTAATGGCCAGCATCGGAACGCGGGTGCAAAGTGCCAAGACCACCATGACGGTGTCCACCAACATCGCCACCCAAATCGAGACCGATCGCACCAGCGTGTCAGGCGTGAATCTGGACGAAGAAGCCGCCAAGCTACTGCAATTCCAACAGGCCTATCAAGCGGCGGGCAAGATGCTGCAAATCTCGCAAAGCATTTTCGATACCTTGATGCAAAACCTGGGGCGCTGAGGATGCGCGCTGAAAGGACAGTCACATGAATATGCGAATGGGCAGTGCCAACCTCTTTGACAACACACTGGCCAAGTTGAGTAGTCGTCAAGCCGGACTGGCAGATCTGCAAGAAAAATTATCCGCTGGCAAGCGAGTTCTGCATGCCAGCGACGACCCCACAGGGGCCGCCCAGGCAGAGCGGGCCTTGACCCGATCAACACGGGTGCAAACCGAGCAACGCGCGCTAGGTTTGCAGCGCAATGCCGTCGCCAATGCCGAGAGCACACTGGGCGACGCCACAGCCACTTTGCAAACCCTGCGGGATCTGGTCGTCAGCGCAGGCAACCCAGCCATGAGCGCCACCAACCGCAGCAGCATCGCCCAGCAAATCACCGGCCTGCGTGACCAGTTGTTTGGCTACGCCAACAAGCAAGACAGCAACGGCATTCCTTTGTTTGGTGGCCTGGGCAGTACGGGCGCGCTTTTTACCGATGCGGCCAGTGGTGTGGTCTTTAACGGCATTGCCGGTCAGCGCGCCAGCACGGCCGTGTCCATCCCCAGTTTGATGGACGGGCAGGCGGTGTGGATGGATGTACCCACTGGTAATGGCGTGTTCACCGTGGGACTCAATGGGGTCAACACGGGAACGACTTCGACCGACGTGGGCCAGGTACTCAACCCGGCGGCACTGACCGGGCACAACTACAGCGTGAGCTTCCAGGTCGTGGCGGGCGTCACTACATACAGCGTGACAGACACGACCAGTGCGACCAACGTCGCCACAGCCCAGCCCTATGTCGATGGCAAGGCCATTGCCTTTGACGGCCTGTCCTTCACGGCGCACGGCGTTCCGGCCAACGGCGACAGCGTACAGCTCGCCCCCAGCAGCCGCACCGATCTCTTCAACATTCTGGACAACACCATCAACAGCCTTAACAATGCCACCGCCCCCGGCCACCTGATCACGCAAGCCACCACGCTCGCGCTGACCCAGATCGACTCGGGCATGAGTCGGATTCAATCGGCACGGGGCGTGGCCGGGGACCTGCTTAACCGAGCCGACACCATTGACAATAACCAGCAAAACAAGACGCAACAGCTGGCCGCCGATCGCTCAAGGGCAGAAGACATGGACATGGTGCAGGGCATCTCGGACTTCCAAAGCCAGCAAACCGGCTACGACGCTGCGCTCAAGACCTACGCCCAGGTGCAACGTCTGTCGCTGTTCAACTACCTGAGCTAGCCCCCACGCTTGTCACTTCGTGTACTGCGCTGCCCCCCCGAGGGGGCTGTTTCGCCTTGGGACGGCCCGGCGGCAAAACCTAGCCCCCACGCTGGTCACTGCGTGTACTGCGCTGCTCGCTTCGCGTAAAGTCGTGCGCATGCACCTATCGACCTCACCCACCCGACTACGCCCCTTTAAACAGGTTGACGTTTTCACCGCCACACCCTACCTGGGCAACCCGTTGGCCGTGGTACTGGACGGAACAGGCCTGAGTGACGCGCAAATGCAGGCCTTTGCGCGCTGGACGCATCTGTCCGAAACCACCTTCGTGCTGCCCCCGACCCGAGCCGAGGCCGATTATCGCGTGCGCATCTTCACACCCGGCGGCGAGCTGCCCTTTGCCGGCCACCCCACGCTAGGCACATGCCATGCGTGGCTGGGGGCGGGGGGCGCACCCCAATCCAGCGAAGTTATCGTGCAAGAGTGTCAGGTCGGCCTGGTGCGCATTCGTCGCCAGGGCGCACGGCTGGCCTTTGCCGCGCCACCACTCAAGCGCAGCACCCCCTCGGCCATATTGCTCACCCAGGTACTCGCCGCACTGGGCCTGCAAGTGCATCAGGTCAAGGCGGCTCAATTACTGGACAACGGGCCGGTCTGGCTTGGCCTCTTGCTCGACAGCATGGACGCCGTGCTGGGTTTAACGCCGGACCATGCGGTGCTCAAGAATTTAGGCCAAAAAGTGGGGGTAGCGGCCGTAGATAAAGCACAAGAAGCTCCTGTTTTGATAGCGCGATCCAGTCAAGAAGCCCGCGCATTTGTCGATCACGCAAACGACCAGCCTATCCACCCCACCCCCGATCTGGAAGTGCGCGCCTTTGCCGCCCCGTCCGGCATCGACGAAGACCCCGTCACTGGCAGCCTCAACGCCAGCTTGGCACAGTGGTTGATCGCTGACGGCCTGATGCCCGAGCGTTACCTGGCCGCTCAAGGCACTTGCCTGGAACGCGCCGGGCGCGTGCACCTTGAGCGCGACGCCAGCGGCCAGGTCTGGGTCGGCGGCGCGGTGGTGAGCTGCATTGAGGGCCATGTGGCGCTCTGAGTTACTCATAAATCAATAACTGCTCACGCACATTCCACATGGCTTATAGCCACTTTTAAGTATCAATTTCACATGGGAACCCTCTATTTAGTGCGCCACGGTCAGGCCTCGTTGGGTGCGGACAACTACGATCAACTGAGCGCACTCGGCCACCAACAAAGCGTGCGCCTGGGCGAGCACTGGCGCGCGCAAGGCTTGATGTTTGACGCCGTGCTCACAGGCACATTGCAACGTCAACAGCAAACTTGGGCAGGCATTGCGCAGGGCATGGAGATCGACGACAGCGCCAGTACGCTGTGGCCAAGTCTGAACGAATACGACAGCGAAGCCGTCATCAAAACCATCCACCCGCAGCCACTCGCCAAACCCAACACGTCCGAGCTGTACCGCCATCACTTTCGCTTGCTGCGCGAGGGACTATTGGCTTGGATGAAGGGCCACACCCAGCCCCAAGGCATGCTGCCCTACCCCGAGTTTTTGGCCGGTGTGACCGGCGCGCTGGATCACATCCGACAAAACCAAACCGGCACGGTGCTGCTGGTCTCCAGCGGCGGGCCAATCTCGATGGCAGTGGGCCACGTGCTGGGGCTGTCGCATGAGGCCACCATCGAACTCAACTTGCGCATCCGCAACAGCGCGGTGACCGAGTTCATCTTCAATCCCAAACGCCACACGCTGCTGAGCTTCAACACCTTGCCGCACTTGGGCCAGCCTGAGCACGCGGCGTGGATGACTTACGCTTGATCTGCGACGCCTGATCCGAACCCGCTGCGTGACCCCTATTGCAGCTTGCGACCGCGCTCTGTCACCACGTCCAAGAATGCGCCGATCTCCCGGTTCTGTACCTCATTCTCTGGCGCGCTGATGCCTGCGCCAGACACATGGCCCATGGGGCGCTGCGCGTTGATCGCCACGTAGCGCACATCCGCAATGTAGTGCGCCGCCTCTTGCGCCTCGTATTCGGGGTTGAGCAAATCGCCCGTGCCTGCCAAGATCAAAGTCTTGGCTTTGATGGCTTTCAAGGCGCGGTGGTAGTCGCCGTTAAAACCCGGCGTAGTGCCCAGGTTGTGTTGGTCGTAGGCCCAGCTCTGATAGACCCAGTCCACCGCGTCCATGCGCCGCCAGCCCGCGTCTTGCCCGCCCTTGAGGGCGGCGATGGCGTCTTGCGCGTTGGGGTAGAGCGACTCTTGGTAGCCCGGCGTGCGCACGATCACGCCCGAGAGCCAACCGGCCCACAGCCGCATACCCTGCTCGGGCGGCGCACTTGCGGCGTAGTTGCCACCCAACCAGCGCGGGTCGGCCATGATGCTTTGGCGCAGCATCTCCAGCACACCGGTCGTCCAGGCTGGGGTGCGGCCCAGCGGGATGATGGGCACCACGCTGTCCATCATGGCCGGATAGCTGGCCGCCCATTGGAGCGCCTGCATGCCGCCCATGGACGCGCCAATCACGGTGACCAGCTTCTTGATGCCGAATTTCTCGGTGATCAGCCGCTGCTGTGAATTCACCATGTCGCGCATATTGAACTTGGGGAACTGCATGCGCGGCTGTGCGCTGCTGTTGGACGGCGATGTGCTCAGGCCGTTACCAATCGCATCGGTGCAAATGATGAAGTACTTGGCCGGGTCCAGCGCGCGCCCGGGGCCGATCAGGTAGTCAATGCGGTGGTGGTTGCCGCCTATGGCCGTGACCATCAGCACCGCGTTGGACTTGTTGGCGTTGAGCGTGCCGTGGGTGACGTAGGAGATCGCGAAGTCCTTGATCGCCTCGCCACTTTCCAGCTTCAAGTCACCCAGCGCGTGGCTTTGGTGCGGTGGGTCATTAGGCCCGTGGGCGTAGGCCAATTTATTCACAGCCAAGGCCAAAGCTAGGGCGGCGATGGCGGTAAAGACGCGGGTCAGTGTGCGGTAAATCATGCGGTCTCCTTGTCATTCATCTTGTTTCTGAACAGATTCCAGCCCCGGCTGTGAAGTCAGGTGATTGGGGTGCTCGCCCTGCCCTGGTATCGACACACCACGACGCTGTAGCTCGGTTTGCACCAACTCGTTGATGTGAATCAGCACGTCGCTTAGGCCCGACAGATCGGGGGCCTCGTC
>CANCAO010000056.1 GCA_947374105.1 Comamonadaceae bacterium
GTGTTTCTGACGCACCCCATCACCGGGAAGAAAGTGCTGTACGCCAACCCCGGCTACGCCATGCGCATCAATGAACTGCCGCAAGACGAGAGTGATCGCGTGTTGAAATTTTTGTTTGAGCACCAGTTGCAGCCCAAGTACCAGTACAAGCACCGCTGGCAGGTGGGCGATGTGCTGATGTGGGACAACATGGGCACGCTGCACAACGCGGTGCCCGACTACAGGCCTGATGAGCACCGCTACATCAAGCGTTGCCAGGTCATGGCCAATCGTTATTTTGAAAAAACTGCGGCATGAAGCTGATTACTTATCGCCAGGGCGATGGCCCCATTCAAACCGGTGTGGTGTTGGATGATCGCGTGTTGGACATCAGCGCGTGGTTGGCTGAATTGCCCATCAGCATAGAGGCTGAAAGCCACAACACGGCCAACGGCATCGCCCCATCCTCTGGCGGCATCATGCGCTGGCTACAGTGCGGCCCTGACGCGATTGAGAAACTGACGGCCCATGTGGCGCACGCGTCGCAGCAACTCAACGTCAGTTTTGACCGATTCAGTGAAGTCACGCTCTACGCCCCCGTACCCCGCCCCGGAAAAATCATGGGTGTGGGGCGCAACTACGCCGACCACGCCAAAGAAACCGGCGTCACGCCGTTTGAAAAACCCCGCATCATCTTCAAAGTGCCCTCCTCCGTGGCCGCAGCCAACGCCGACGTTCCGCGACCGACGGCAGTGAGCAAGATGGATTTTGAAACCGAGTTGGCCGTGGTCATCGGCGGCTACGGCAAAAACGTGGCCGAGTCCGACGCTATGGCGCTGGTAGCGGGCTACACAATCTTAAACGACGTGAGCGCGCGTGAATTCCAGTTTGACGTGTCCCCGCCCCAAACCACCTTTGCAAAAAGCATGGACGGCTTCGCCCCCATGGGCCCCTGGCTGGTGACGCGTGATGAGATTGCCGACCCACAAACGTTGGAGTTGATTTGCACGCTCAACGGTCAGCAAATGCAGTACGGCCACACCGCCGACATGCTGTTCCCTGTGGCCACTTTGATCGCCTACCTGTCGCAGTTCATGACGCTGGAGCCCGGCGACGTGATCGGCACGGGCACGCCTGCAGGCATTGGCGCTTTTCGCAAACCGCCGATCTATCTGGAACCCGGCGACCGGCTGCGCATGGAAATTTCACACATAGGTGTGATGGAACACAAAGTTATTTGATGAGGCATTCGGTCATGAAAAAATCTTTCTTAAATCTCGCCTTGCTGGCCGTGCTGAGCAGCACCCACCTAACCCCCGCGCTGGCTGCAGACCCTTACCCCACCAAGCCGATCCGCCTGCTGGTCGGCTTTGCCGCAGGTGGGCCAACCGACGTGATTGCCCGTGTACTGGCCAAAGACATGACGGCCACGCTAGGCCAATCCATCATCGTCGAGAACAAGGCCGGGGCCAGCTCCATGATTGCCACACGTGAGGTGCGCAACGCCGCCCCTGATGGCTACACCTTGTTGTTTTCATCCCTGGGCATGAACGTCAACCCTATCCTCTTGGGGGATCAGGCGGGCTACAACCCAAAGACCGATTTCACCCCCATCTCCAACGCGGCCAACCTGCCGCTGGTGATGGTCAACGCCTATGACGCGCCCTTGAAGTCGGTAGGCGATTTGCTCAAAAAAGCGCGCAGCAAGCCTGAGGCCGTGAGCTTTGCCTCATCGGGCAGCGGCGGCTCCGGCCACCTGGCGGGCGAGCTGTTTGCCACGCTCGCCAAAAGCAAAATGCTGCACGTGCCCTTCAAAGGCAACGCCCCGGCCTTGCTGGACGTGATGGCCAATCGGGTGGACTTCATGTTCTACCCCGTCATTGGCATTGCTGAAAATGTGGCGGCCAAGCGCGTCAACATCTTGGCGGTGGGCACGGCCAAGCGGCTCGCTCAGTTCCCCGACACGCCCACCATGTCGGAGTCCGGCTTTCCCGGCTTTGAAGAAACAGCGCCGTGGGTCGGCCTACTAGCCCCAGCCAAAACAGCGCCCGCCATCGCCAACGCCTTGCACGACGCCATGGTGAAAGCACTGGCCAAGCCCGAGGTGCGACTGCAACTAGAAAAACTCGGCGCAGTCATCGTGGGCGACACACCGGCGGAGTTCGCCGCCTTCCTCAAGCGCGACTATGACCGCTGGGAGAACGTCATCAAAGCCGCTGCCATCAAGCCTGAAAACTAAAGTGCCCGAGAACTGACATGCCCTTCAGCGCCGCATCCGCCTACGCGATTGAAGACCTACGCCGTGCGGCCCAGCGCCATTTGCCGCGCGCGATTTTTGATTTTTTTGATGGCGGCGCAGAAGACGAGTTGACACTGCGTGACAATCGCGCCGCCTTTGCGCGCCTGCGCTTGATGCCCCGCGTGTTGCGTGATGTCTCGGTCATCAACACTGGCATTGACTTGCTCGGCAAGCCCGCCGCCCTGCCCATTGCCATCGCCCCCACCGGCGCAGTGGGCTATGGTCGGCCGGGCGGTGACATTGCCATTGCGCGCGCGGCGGCGGCAGCGGGCATTCCCTACACCCTGTCCAGTTCCGCTACGGCATCCATCGAGCAGATTGCCGATGCCGCACCGGGGCGCTTGTGGTTTCAGTCTTACCTCTTCAAAAATAAAAGTTTCCAGAGCGCACTGATCGAGCGCGCCAGGGTGGCCGACTATGAGACCTTGATGATCACCGTGGACTTGCCCGTGGGCGGCAAGCGCGAGCGTGACCAGCGCAATGATTTCTCAGTCCCCTTCAAGTTGACCCCCAAAAACACGCTGGACTTTGCCCTGCACCCAGCTTGGGTATTGAGCGTCTTGCGACGCGGCCTGCCGGTGATGGAAAACCTGCGTGAGTTGGAGCTGGTCAACCCAAAACCCTCTTCCACGGCATCCGCCTCGGCCATTGCCACATCAGTCGGCAAAAACTACGACACAGCCTTCGACTGGGATGCGCTGCAAAAGCTACGCGACCAGTGGCCGCGCAAACTCATTGTCAAAGGCGTGCTGCACCCCGCCGATGCGCAACGCCTAGCCGACATGGGCTGCGATGCCGTGGTGGTGTCCAACCACGGGGGCCGCCAATTGGACGGCGCGGTGGCCACACTGGACGCTTTGCCGGGCGTTGTTCAAGCCATCGGTGGGCGCATTCCCGTCCTGCTGGACGGCGGCATTCGCCGAGGCAGCGACATCGTCAAAGCCTTGGCCTGTGGGGCTCAAGGTGTACTGCTGGGGCGGGCCACGCTGTATGGGGCGGTAGCTGGTGGTCAAGCTGGAGCCGAGCGGGCAATTGCCATCCTCAAAGACGAGTTAACCCGCACCATGCAGCTGTGCGGTATGCGCACGATTCAGGAGATTGAGGCGGAGCTGCTCTTCGAGCCGAAGAGATAAGCGTTCAATCTGAGCCTGACCTGTCCTCAGCTTGTCGAAGGGCTTCGACAAGCTCAGCCCGAACGATGTGTATTTCATTTCGCCTTTATTCCCGCCGCGTTTGCCACGTCTCGCCATTGGGTGAGTTCATGACCCAAGGTGCGTTGAAAATCAGCCGGTGAGCCGCTGATGGCCTCGGCTCCCTCATGCACTAGCCGTGAACGCACTGGGTCGCGAGCAGCAGCTTCATTGATGGCCTGATTGAGCTTGTCAACAATCGCCTTGGGCGTGTTTGCCGGGGCCAATACACCCCACCAGGTGGTGATGTCCACATTGCCCAAGCCCGACTCCGCCAAAGTGGGTGTGGTCGGGAACAAGGCGGAACGTTTGGCCCCTGTCACCGCCAGCAGCTCAACCCGGTGGTCCTGCACATACGGCAGGATGGTGGGCACGGTGGCGAAGAATAATTGCACGCGCCCCGCCAGCAAATCCAGCGTGGCCGGGCCGCTGCCTTTGTAGGGCACATGGGTCATGTCCAGCTTGGTCTTCTGCCGGAACAACTCGCCCGCGAGGTGGTTGATGCTACCGTTACCGGCGGAACAAAAATTGACTCCTTGTGCACGCGCAGCCACCGCCGTGCGCAGTTGCGCCAGGGTTTTGACGCCCATCTCCTTGTTGGCCACCACAAGCAAAGGGCCGCGCCCGATCAAGGCCACCGGCGCGAAGTCTTTGTCCACTTGGTAAGGCGCTGTGCCCTCAGTCACCGCGTTGGTCACAAAGGTAGAAGTGGCAAACAGCAAGGTGTAGCCATCTGCCTGCGCCTTGGCCACCATATTGGCCCCGATAGAGCCACCACCGCCACCCTTGTTGTCCACCACCACGGGCTGGCCCAGCTTGTCTGCCAACGATTTGGCAATGTCGCGCGCGATGCTGTCCGTGCCGCCACCCGCCGCGAAGGGCACGATCAGGGTGATGGGGCGTGAGGGGTAGGCTTGCTGCGCGTTGGCCTGCGTTGCCATGAGCGGGGTCAAACCAATGGACGCCATGAGCGCCCACAGTGGCAAGCTCACCCGAAATTTGAAGTGGAATAGAAAATGAGAATGCTTCATGGTTTCAGCTCGTTCAACCCATCGATTTCAGACATCAAAAGTCATACAGTGCTTGTGGATTCAACACCAAAATCTTATGGAATGTAGCCGCATCGCCCACCCATTCGTTCAGGCGGTTCAGTGCCCGGCCATCGTTGATGGGGTTGAAGGTTTCAATCTCGTCCAAGCGGCGCGGCTTGCCTGGTTTGGCACCGGGGTGCGGCCAATCACTGCCCCACAGCATGCGGTCCGGGTTGGCCGCGATCAGCGCTTGCACCAAGGGCCGTACATCGTCGCAATCTGGCAGCTCAGAGATACGGTGCGGTGCCGACAGCTTGACCCACACCTTGCCTGCACGCACGAGCTTGAGCAAAACATCAAAGCCCGGTTGATCCACACCCAAGGCGGCCGGTGCGCGGCAAAAATGGTCCACTACCAAGGGAATTGGCAAGGCCGCAATCTCGTCTTGCAGCGACACCACCACGCTCAGTTGCGTGTACATCTGCAAATGCCAGCCCAGCGGAGCCACCCGCGCACAGGCCCAGCGCAGTTGCTCTGCGGCCAATAGCGGGTCACTAACACCCGTGGTCTCCAGATTCAAGCGCACACCACGTACACCGGCCGCGTGCATGTCGCTCAGTTCAGCATCAGTGGTAGCCGTATCAATCACCGCCACACCGCGCGCACGTCCGCCGAGTTGTTGCAAGGCGTCCACCGTGCAGTCGTTGTCAGCGCCATACGGGCTGGGGTGCACGATGACCACCCGCTCCAAGCCCAAATGCGCCTGCAAGGCCAACAGCTCGGCCACCGAGGCGTCGCCCGGCGTGTATTGGCGATCCGCAGCGAATGGAAACTTGTTCAACGGACCAAACACATGCGTGTGGCAATCGCAGGCCAGCGCGGGCATGGTGAAGTTCAAGACTTCATGGGTCGCGCCGTGAAGCGCAAGCGGTGTGGGGCTGGGTGAGGTTGTCATGCAATGGATGTGTCAGAGTTTCAAATGAGGTTAGCGCTGGCGTGATTGCTCAATCAACCGAAGTTCCCAGGGAATGATGACCTTGGAGAAGATCACGGGATCGGTCCAACCCTTGGGCTCGCGGCCCAAATGACCGCCACTGGGGTTGATCCAGGCTTCTTTGGGCACATCGCCTGAGCGCATCAGCAGCTCGATATCAGAAATGGGCACTTGGGTGTCTTTAACGCCCGTCACCACCAACATGGGCGTCGTGGGTTTGCTCAGCAGCTTTTGCGCTTTAAGCGACATACCCGGCATCAAGCGTGCAAGGTCATCAATGCTTTGTGCACCCTCAAACACATTGATGAATGCGGGGGCCAGATCAAACAAATATTCCCGATTGCCCATCGTGCCTTCGCGCAAGAAACGTTCGGTAAAAAACTCATCCACAGGCGGCGATTGTGCCACCGCACCAAGCAGTCGTGCCTTCTCTGTGATGGCCAGCTTGCTGGCCCAATAACCACCAAAACTCACACCCGAAACAATGATGCGCGAACGGTCCACTCGGGGGTGCTGATGCAGATAGTCCAGCACCGCAGAGAACATGCGCTCAGCCGTGGCATTAACCTTCAGCGGTGCCTGGCCCGTGCCCGGTGAATCCACAGCAAAGAAACCAACCCCTTGTGCGAGGATTTGCGCGTAGCTCTCAGCCACCGTCTCTTTGCGGCTGTCCAGCCCACTGATGGCCAAAATCAAAGGCACGGGTTCTTTAGCCTCCTTGGGCAAACGCAAATAGCCCGTGATGGTCTTGCCTTCAAATGGAATGGTCACCACCTCCAGCGGGGGATCCATCGCCTTGGCAGACAAGAGATAGGCCTGCACGGCGCTCTCATAAGCCGCAATTTTTGCAGGTGAATTGGGGACGGGCCACTGGGCGAAATAGTAAAGACGCCAAGCTTTTTTATAGGCGGCTGCCGCCTGAGTCGCAGAGCTCGCTGCGCGACCTTGCGCCATGTAGCCCTCAGCCACATGACCCCAGCCACGGGCCCATTCGTCGCGGTCACTGGTCTTGATGCGGTCAAGCGCTTGGGCGACATCTACAGGGTCTAGTCCACCCAGCGGATAAGCCCCCCGCTGCGCCCTAGCCATGGACTCATGTTTGACCTCATCAATGGTGCGCTCGGTCATTTGCGACAACGCACTGCCAAGCTGAAGACTTGTCGCAAAAAAGACCAGCAGAATTTTGAATAAGTTCATGAACCCCCCATGTGAATCGAAGTGGCTGAAGACTTGGCCGACCCGTGCAGACGAAGAGCCAAGCCACATTAGTTTAAAGCGCTATCACTTTCAACTTCAATTTTCAGTTGGATGGGGTTCAAGCTCAAGCTCATGTGGACCAAGAAAAAAGCCTGTCAGTCGCAAGGAATGACAGGCTTTTTAATACCAATGAATGGTGGGCAGTGCAAGTTTCGAACTTGCGACCCCTGCAGTGTGAATGCAGTGCTCTACCCCTGAGCTAACCGCCCTGAATGTGTTCAGGTAAGCCTTGGATTATGCCACAACATCGGCCACCAAAATCCGCCACAGCGTCTTGCCGCCGCTGGATTTGTCGAGTTGGGTGAGTTGATCGAGGTGGGCAGCGTTTTCTTGTTCGTTGGCGGCAATCACCGGCAGGCTGAAGGTGCTCAAATCCACCTTCTCGGCGTTCACTTGCGTTGATTCGGCGTCAAAGGCATCAATCAGCAAAGCGTCTTGGCCACGTGTGAGGTTGATGTACACGTCTGCCAGCAACTCGGCGTCTAGCAGTGCCCCGTGCAAGGTGCGGCCTGAATTGTCCACGCCCAGACGCGAGCACAGCGCATCCAGCGAATTGCGTTTGCCGGGGAACATTTCCTTGGCCATCACCAAGGTATCAGTCACGCTGGTGACGAATTCGCGGAACAGGGGTTTGCCCACCAACTCCAGCTCTTTGTTGAGAAAACCCACATCAAACTGCGCGTTATGGATGATGATTTCGGCGTCTCGCAGGTAGTCCATCAACTCATCGGCCACGGCTTCAAATTTAGGCTTGTCACGCAAAAACTCATTGCTGATGCCGTGCACCTTGAGCGCGTCTTCATGGCTGTCGCGCTCCGGGTTCAAGTAGAAGTGTTTGTTGTTGCCGGTGAGCTTTCGGTTGAGCAGCTCAACGCAGCCGATCTCAATCACCCGGTCGCCGGTGGCTGCGGAGAGACCAGTGGTTTCAGTATCAAGAAAAATCTGGCGCATTTAGTGATTTTCTTTGGCGTGGTTGATCGAGTACTTGGGGATCTCCACCACCACATCGGTTTGCGCCAGGATGGCCTGGCAGCTCAGGCGCGAGTTGGGCTCCAGGCCCCAGGCGCGGTCTAGCAAATCTTCTTCGTTTTCGTCCTGCTCGTTGAGCGACGCCAAGCCCTCGCGCACGATGACGTGGCAGGTGGTGCAGGCGCAGCTCATGTCGCAAGCGTGCTCGATGTTGATGTGGTTGTCCAACATGGCTTCGCAAATGGAGGTTCCGGCGGGGGCTGAGATTTCAGCACCCTGCGGGCAGTATTCGGCGTGGGGGAGGATTCTGATGATGGGCATAAAGTGTCTTTAAACGGTGGCGATGTTTTTGCCGGACAAGGCTTTTTGAATACCCCGGTTCATACGCTGAGCGGCAAAGGCTTC
>CANCAO010000057.1 GCA_947374105.1 Comamonadaceae bacterium
CCCTGGCGCAAACCTCTGCGCGCTCCTTCGACCCCTTTTTTACTGCGAGGCAACACTGATGTACACCGACAAAGGCCAGCCCGATCGAAATGCCATGCTTCGCCAGTACATGCCTTTGGTGCAGCGCCTGGCGCACCACATGATGGCCAAGCTCCCACCCAGCGTTCAGGTCGACGACCTGATCCAAGTCGGCTTGATGGGTTTGTCTGAAGCCCTGACACGTTTTGAGGTGAATCAAGGGGTTCAATTTGAAACCTTCGCATCACAACGCATTCGTGGTGCGATGCTTGATGAGTTGCGAGAAGGTGACTGGATGTCACGCGGCTCACGCAAAAGTCAAAAAGACATTGAGAGCGCGATGCGCCGACTGGAACACCGCCTGGGCAGAACGCCGCGCGAATCTGAAATTGCCACCGAGCTGAGCATGAGTTTGCCTGACTACCAAGCCCTGCTGGGGAAAGTCAAAGGCACACAACTGGTCTACCTAGAAGACATGGGCGGTGGCGACGACGGAGACGACAGCTTTTTGGACCGCCACACAATCGACACTGAGGCGGATCCACTGCAAATGTTGCAAGATCATCGACTTCGCACCTCTCTGGTCGAAGCCATCAATACCTTGCCCGACAGGGAGAAGTACATCATGAGCATGTACTACGAAAACGACATGAACCTCAAAGAGATTGCAGCGGTTCTAGGGGTAACGGAGTCTCGAATTTGCCAACTGCACAGCCAGTCCATCGCCCGGCTGCGTACCAAAATGCGAGCCCATTGACGGGCTCACAAACGGATGCACATCAAGATGCGCTCAAGCCTTCAATAGTGAAAACGCGCCGCTTTGTCGAACCGCACCACCATAGGGGCCAGCCAACTGGGCATAACTGGCTTCGCGCGTAGCCGGCACGAGCGCCTGCAAGGCGCGCTCATTCATCGCAGCACGTCGAACCAGCTGCTCTCTTTGTAAAGTCAGACTCATGGCGGCGCGCTTGAGCCGGGCACAGTCGGCGCGGCTGGTCTGTGCTGCATTAGGTTGGGCGGCAAAAAAATGGGCCGTGTCCATGGCCAGTTTGTGTAGTGCCGCACTCGATGCACGGACCACATCAGGTTCACTCTGGCCCACGGCCACCGCCAGGGCATGGCATTGGCTCTCAACCTGGCTGAGCAAGTGTTCTAATTCTGCGGGTGACATGGTAGATGCGCCCTGGGGACCGTGTTAGCGCGGCGTGCGGCTTAGCATTTCCTGCGCATTGGCCAATAGCTTGTCCGCAATCGCACCGGGGTTCACCACATAGGTTCCTTGCTCAATCGCAGCGCGGACCGCATTCACTTTGGCCATGTCAACGTCAGGCACATCGCTACTGTGGGCTTGCTTCATGGCACGTACCTCTTTTGAAACCGTCACCGCAACCCCGGCAGGGAGCGCGGCCTGAACGGCCTTCGCCTCTCCCCCGGCTGCTCGGCCTGCCAGCTTGGCAGGATCAGCGTCGGCTGTCGGCTGTTTCGAAACGGCTGGAAAGTCCAATGATTGACCTATTTTCATCTCATACTCCAAAACACGGGGTAGGGCACCCTCGCCCCATCACTATCGGCACATTCGTTATCGACTTGAGCCACCTAGCTTCAAAGCAAGCTATGCGGCCCAACTACATCTCAACCTGCACGGTACGGGCATCTAGCACTGTGCCTGACATCACCTTCCCACCATCCATTCTGACTCGGGTTAACTGTCCCACCACACCAGATGACAAGGCCTGTCCATCTGCACTGATCTGGAAGCCAGGCCCCTGAGTCAGCACCCGAACCTGAGCTCCAGCCTGAAACACCTGGGCTGCACGCACCATGTGCTGACGCAAGGCTTGCCCGGTGCTCAATGCGCGGGTCGCGACTTGTCCCACCCAAACAGCGGATTCGGTCATGACAGGACTGGCTTCATCGGCCCAGTCCACTTCCGCCGCCACGCCATCCGCCTGCGTCAACACCACCCCTGCCGCAACATCCCTGCGCACGACCCAAGCCTGCCCCCAAGCCCGGATAGTGACAGGCAGAAAAACGTTCCACTTCGTCTCCCCCGTCAAACAGCGCAAGCCCAAGCGGGTTTTACCCCATAACCGCGAGCCTGGCGGGACGTAGGGTTGAACCTGAGCGCAAGGGGCCAGCCGCAAACGACTGTCCAAAGTACCAACGACAACCTCAACACGCAGAGGGCCAACACCTGAAGCTTGCACATCCGCAGACGACTGCGCCAACAACCAACGCCGAGTGTTTTCCAATAGGTCGATTTCTGACAAGCTTGGCGACACGCTTTGCGCTTGAACAGCAGTTGCCAGCCCACACAGGAAACTCCAATAAACAAGCACCTTAAATGCAGTTGGAATGAGATTTTTCATTCCAATCACTGTACGCAGCCTGCCTGATAACAAAGCAGCCAAATGCGGGAGAAATGACCTGTAATTTCAAGCCTCCCGTATTCAAGTTCTCCCCATACTGACCGAATGTTTGAAGCTTTGGCACGTGCTCAGGGCTTGTCAATCGGAAGGTGAGGTAAATCATGTTTGCACAAATTAACAGTGCTCTGGACTTTCAGGCCAAGGCCTTGGTGGTGCGTGCTGAACGCCAGCGTGTGATCGCCAGCAACATTGCCAACGCGGATACGCCTGGCTATGCCGCCCGTGAGCTGAATTTCCAGGACGCCATGAGTCAGGCCTCGGGAGCCAGTGCCTTACGCACGCTTTCGCCTGCAGCCTCCAGCACAAGCAACGCCAGACATCTCCCACTGCTCGCCAGTTCGGGGGAGTTGGGCTCAGCTTCACCCTTGGCCTACTCAACGCCCACCCAACCCAGCATGGATGGCAACAGCGTTGACCTGGACCGCGAACGCAGCAAGTTTGTTGACAACGCCGTACGTTATGAGTCCACGCTGCGCTTTATCAACAGTCAGTCCAAAACCCTGCTGAGCGCCATCCAGGGTCAATGAAGTTTTGATCCAACCCCTTGGAGCCAACCATGTCCATGTTTTCAATTTTCGGAGTATCGGGTAGCGCCATCAGCGCCCAGTCGCAAAGGCTTAACGTGGTGGCCAGCAACCTGGCCAATGCCGACGCCGTGGCTGGGCCGGACGGTAAAGCCTACAAAGGCAAGCAACTGGTGTTTGAGACGGTGTTGATGGGCGCTGATGCTTCAGCTGGTGTCAATGTCAAAACCATCCAGGAAAACCAGGCACCGGGTCGCCGTGTGCATGACCCCAACCACCCTTCCGCCGATGCAGAAGGCTATGTCACGCACTCCAACGTCAACTCGGTGGAAGAGATGGTCAACATGATGTCCGCCTCACGCTCTTACCAAAACAACGTGGATGTCATGAACACCGCCAAAACACTGTTACTAAAAACCCTCCAAATGGGTCAATAAACACAAGGACTTTTATCGTGATCACGCCCACCACAAGCAGCACCGCCACCAGCCCGACCACCCCCGCATCGACCGCGGCCAGCAGCAACGCGGCCACCACCGATCCGGCAGCCATGCAGGACCGTTTCCTCAAGCTCCTGGTGGCTCAAATCAACAGCCAGGACCCGATGAACCCAATGGACAACGCGCAAATGACGAGTCAGATGGCACAGATCAACACCGTCAACGGCATCCAGCAACTGAACCAAACCCTCACCAGCATGTCGGCACAATTCAGCGCCATGCAGGTCTTGCAAGGCAGCAGCATGGTGGGCCAGAACGTACTCACGGCAGGCACAACGCTTACTCCCGATGCCAGCACAGGCGTGGCCAGCGCGGCCTTTGATTTGGCGGGGGCTGCTGACAAGGTCAGCGTGGATATTCTGAGCCCTAGCGGTCAAGTGCTGGACAGCGTCAACATGGGCACGCTGGCGGCAGGACGTCACAACTTTGACTGGAACACCAGCAGCTACCAGGGCACGGGCAATGTCAGCTACCGCGTCACAGCAACTATGGGTCAAAAACCCGTGACCACCACCCCTCTCGTGCAAGAAAAAGTCCTCTCGGTGGGTGCCGTCAACGGCGCGCTATCGATCCAACTCCAGAGCGGTCGGTCTGTGAACTACAGCGACATCGCCGCCATTTTTTAACTCTCCACAACTCACTCAAGGAGCCCGTCATGACATCTCAATCAGGTCTATCCGGTTTAGCCGCCGCCAGTCGCAATCTGGACGTCATTGGAAACAACATAGCCAATGCCAACACCGTCGGCATGAAAGCCTCTCGTGTGGAGTTTTCTGAAGTAGTCGCCGCCTCGCTCGGCGCAAGTGGGGGCAGTGGGGGCGGCATTGGCGTGTCTGTTCCTACTGTTTCACAGTCCTTCAGCCAAGGCAATATCACCATGACAGGAAACAATCTGGATGTGGCTATCAATGGGGGTGGCTTCTTTCAACTACAGCTGGCCGATGGCACCACAGCTTACTCACGGGCCGGACAATTCAAACTCGACAGCCAAGGCAATATGGTGTCCAACACTGGCGGCAAAGTCATGGGCTACAAGACCACAACTGCGGGTGTACCTACCAGCGTGTCAGCTGCGCCACTGAAGTTACCCACCAGCGCGCCCATTGCCGCCAAGTCAACTTCGTCCATCAGCGCCGAGTTCAATCTGGATGCTCGTGCACCGATTGCATCCACCGCCGTGCCACCTACGCCTTTATCAACCTACGGTACGGCACTCACCGCCTACGACTCACAAGGCGTTACCCTCCCCGTTAGTCTTTATTTCACGAAAGTCACCCCCGCTGCCGCTGCCACAGATCAATGGAATGTTTACGACTCACTAACCGGCACCTCGGTCGGCTCACTCGTTTTTGACGCGACAGGCAAGTTAACCAGTGGCAGTCCCATGACGCTGAACTTGACACCCCCCGCCCCCAGCACCGTCCCCGCCTTCCCCGTCACCGTTGACCTGAGCAAGGTGACGCAATATGGGGCGAATTTCAGTGTCTCCAATCTGACGCAGGATGGTTACCCACCGGGATCACTCACGAGCATCAAAATCGGCAACGACGGCATCATCACCACCAACTACTCCAACGGCCAATCGCAGGCCGGCGGCATGCTGGCGTTAGCTGACTTTCGCAATGTGCAGGGCTTAGCGCAAGTTGATGGTGGCAACTGGGTTGAAACCTTTGCGTCAGGACAACCCGTTCAAGGACAACCGGGACAAGGGAAATTCGGTGTCACCCAATCGGGCGCGCTGGAAGACTCCAACATTGACCTGACCGCCGAACTGGTCAACATGATGACAGCGCAACGTGCCTACCAGGCCAGTGCACAGACGATCAAGACGCAAGACGCAGTCATGCAAACCTTGGTCAACATGCATTGAGTTGCTTCAGAGTACAAACGATTAAAGCACTCACCCCATGGATCGTCTGATCTACACCGCCATGACCGGGGCCAACGCAGCCGCCCACCGGCAAGCCGTTTTGTCCAACAACCTGGCCAATGCCTCCACCCACGGGTTTCGCGCCGAACTGTCCACATTCCGGGCAGTGCCTTTGCAAGGCGAAGGTCTGGCCACAAGGGTGTTTGCCCTTGAAGCCACAGCCGGCCATCTCGACACCCCCGGCCCGGCCCAGAGCACGGGCCGTGAACTGGACGCAATGGCACAGGGCAACAGCTGGTTTGCCGTGCAGGGGCTGGACGGTACCGAGGCTTACACCCGTAACGGCGCGTTTGAGGTTTCACCCCAGGGCAGCTTGATGACAAGCAATGGTCTAACCGTTCTTTCGGACGGCGGCGGCCCCATTACTCTGCCTGTAGGAGCTAGTGTCAGTCTGGGATCTGACGGTACGTTGAGTGCCAAAACAGGCAACCAACCCGCCACCAATGTGGGCCGTCTGAAGATGGTCACACCCGAGGCGCAAGACCCCCTTCAACGTGGCACAGACGGTCTATTCAGAGCGACCTCGGGCGACCCCCTACCCAACAGCACGACAGCCCGCTTGTCCACGGGTGTGCTGGAGGGTTCCAACGTGAACGCGGTGGAGACCATGGTGAGCATGATCCAGACCGCCCGTCAGTTTGAAGTGCAAATGCGCCTGCTACAAAACGCAGAGACCAATGACAAATCAGCCGCTCAATTGCTGAACCTGCAAGGCTAAAGACAAATAAAGGAATCACCATGATCAACTCTCTATGGATCTCAAAAACTGGCATGGAAGCCCAGCAAACCCAGTTGGACATCATCTCTAACAACTTAGCCAACGTCTCCACCACAGGCTTCAAGCGGGCCCATGCCGTGTTTGAAGATCTGATGTACCAAAACCTGCGGCAAGTGGGCTCCAGCAGCTCGGAGCAATCGCAGCTACCCACCGGCTTGCAGATCGGTCTAGGCGTGCGCACCGTGGCCACCAGCCGCTCGTTTGCGCAGGGCAATGTACAGCAGTCCAGCAACCCGATGGATGTAGCCATCCAGGGCAATGGCTTCTTCCAGATCACCATGCCGGATGGCACGCTCAACTACACGCGGGACGGCTCCTTTCAGATCGACGCTCAGGGACGGCTCGTCACGGCCACCGGCAACCCCGTCGCCAATGGCGTTACGGTGCCCGCCAACGCCACAAGCGTCAGCATTTCGGCCAACGGCACCGTCACCGCCATGATTCCCGGCAACGTCACGCCTCAGCCCATTGGTACCATCACCCTGGCCAACTTTGTCAACCCGGCAGGTCTGGACCCTCGCGGTCAAAACCTCTACGCCGAGAGCGCTGCCTCGGGCCAACCCCAAGCGGGCACACCGGCGGCCAACGGCATGGGCTCGCTGATGCAAGGCTATGTGGAAACCTCCAACGTCAACGTCGTGCAAGAGCTGGTCACCATGATCCAGACCCAACGCGCTTACGAAATGAACTCCAAAGCCATTCAAACATCGGACCAGATGTTGCAAAAACTGGCGCAAATGTGATGGCCACAGCACAAACGAGACACGCCCACGGCGCAAGCACTCGCCCGGCAATGCCGTGGTTCACCATCATGCACATCGTGGGGATAGCACTGCTGGTCGCGGGCTGTGACTCGCTGCCGCAAACGGTTAAAGTCGATTTTGCCGAGACCAAACCGATAGCTATTGCAAGCGCCTCGTCACCCCCCGCAACAGGCCAGCGATCGACGACGGGAAGTCTGTTTCAAACCGTGAGTTATCGACCCGCTTTTGAAGACCGCAGAGCCCGACTGGTGGGCGACACCCTGACCATTCAAATTGTGGAGAACGTCACGGCCAGCCAAAAGTCAACCTCCACAGCCAACCGCAGCACCAGCCTGGCCGGGGGGGTAACGGGTTTCCCTGGTTTTTCGTTCCCATCTGAAACGCAAAACCGGGCTACCCTGGGAGCCAGCTCAGCGAGCGACTTTGCAGGCAAGGGCGGAACCGAGAGCGCCAACACTTTTTCCGGATCCATCACAGCAACGGTGTCCGAGATCTTGCCCAATGGTCATCTGGTGGTCATCGGTGAAAAACAAATTGGTGTGAACCAAAACGTGGATGTGCTGCGGTTTTCCGGCACGGTGGACCCACGCGCCATCTTGCCCGGCAGCATTGTGAGCTCCAACCAAGTGGCCAATGTGCGCGTCGAATCAAAAGGACGTGGCGCCACCAACGAAGCGCAAACAGTTGGCTGGTTAACACGCTTCTTTTTCAGCTTTTTGCCTTTTTGAAGCCCCTCAGAATGGGTTGACCTGATCTTTAAGTTATCGACAGGTTTTGTTTGTTCTTTAGCCCATTGCCATGAAAAAACAACTGCACCTTCTGCTGAGCGGCTTGCTGATGAGCAGCCTGCTGCTGCCTTGTGCTGCGCTTGCCAGTCGCATCAAAGAGGTGGCGGCGATTGAAGGGGTGCGCAGCAACACATTGACCGGCTTTGGCCTGGTCATCGGGCTGGATGGCACAGGCGACCAGACCACGCAAATGCCCTACACCTCACAAAGCCTGAGCAACTACCTGCAGCAGCTGGGTATCTCGCTGCCGGTCGATGCGCTGGCCCGGCTTCAGCTCAAAAACGT
>CANCAO010000058.1 GCA_947374105.1 Comamonadaceae bacterium
GCATCTTGTGCCGCCGAAGCAATGACGGATCGGAATTGTTTAAGGTCGATAGGTTTACTCAGGTAGTCAAAAGCGCCCGACTTGAGGGATTCGACGGCATTTTCTGCCGACCCGTGAGCGGTGATGACCACGCAGCGTTCACCCCGCGCAAGCGCGCGAAGCCGATGGATCAACTCAATGCCCAGACCATCTGGCAGGCGCATATCGGTAATCAAAACATCAAAACTACGTTCGCTTAACAACTGCCAGGCGTGTTCCAGATCCTCTGCCACGTCAACGTGGTAACCCTCCCTGAGCAAAGTCATTTCATACACCGTGCGCAGGTCGGGTTCATCGTCTACCACCAAAATTTTGGCTATGTAGTTTGTCGTGTTCATTGCCATGGTGAGAGCTGGGAAAGTACGTTTGTTTTATAAAGAGGATGATGGTGAAGCCAGAAAATCGACCACGAATTCATTGCCCTGCACAGCACTGCCTCGAGCTACGCCGATAGAGCGGTGGTGGGAAATGGCCGCACCGTGGTCGACACACAGCTCTCGGCAAATATATAACCCCAAACCACTTGAGCGACTTTCGGAAGAGAAGAACGGTTCGAATAAATGTCGCTCCACAGTGGTTTCCATGGGAGGACTGTCGCTCCATACGGACAAACTCACCTGACCGTTGAGGTTTGTCCGGGTGGTGATTTGAATCGATTCAGCCTGTTGGCTTGCAAAACGACGGGCATTGTCCAAGAGGTTAATCAAGACCCGTCGCAAATGCTCAAGCTCGAAGTTGACTTCCAATTGAGCTGGGGCAAGCTTGAGAGACAGTCGATGTTGACTTTGTGTGTGCTCGGCCCAGTCTTTACAGATTTGATGTGCGTTGTCATTCAAATTTAGTTTCAGAGGCTCAGTGGGGTGAGCTTGCTGTTGTACGCGTGCGATATTCAGAATTTCTTCGACGATTTTTTCTAGGCGCTTGGCGTTTTGCTGGACGATTGCCGTCAATTTTTTGTGTTCGGGTGAGTGGAGGTCTTCGCCCAACAAAGCATTGGCTTGGGAGATGGCTGCCAGAGGGTTACGTATTTCGTGCGCCACAGCGGCCGACATGCGGCCCATACTGGCCAGTTTTTCTGTGCGCAGGCGGGCTTCCATTTCGCGGTGGTCTTGTAAAAACATGACGCACAGACTTTGTGTGTCGCCTCCTTGGGGCGCGGTTAGTCGGGTACTCGCCCGAAGCTGACGTGTGCCGTGACCCATAAGTTCTAGGGTGATCTCCGTGGGTGATTGGGGCTGGCTTGAAAATACCTGCTGCACTAGCTGACCCAGTGGTGCCCACCCAGAATTGAGAGATAGTTCGAAGGGCGTATGCAGGAGATTTTTCTCGTCAGCGCTCAACATGTGGCAAGCGGCGGGATTAGCGGCGTGAACAGTGCCGTAGGCATCTAGGACCAAAATGCCATCCGAGAGCGAATTAATCACGACATCATTGACCTGTTGCTGAATATTGGCCGCCACCTGGTTGCGCCTTGCGCGTTGTTCTTGACTGGCCAGACGGGCTGACAGTTGGTACGCCGAAATTGCAATGACAAAGCTTCCAACACCTGTGAGTCCTGCCTGGATGAAGCGGGGCGCTGCATCACCCGCAAATTGCAAAGTCAACCAACCCTCGTGTGCCAGCAACAATAACGTGATGCTCGCAGCTGTACCTAGCGCTAATAGTTGTGTGCCAAGAATGGCTGCCAATAGAACGGGTAAGGCCAACAGGGGGGTGTAGTTAATGCTGCCGCCCTGAAAAAACTGAAGTACAAAAAACACCATCACGTCTGCGCCAACGGTGTAGAGCCATTGCAATTCAAACGATTGCCCCAATCGGCGGGGGGGCAGTCCCATGCGGATAATCAGGGTGGCGACAAAATAAATCCCACTGATTAGGATGAGACCATACCCGCCGGACTGTCCTAGCCAGAATAGTACGCACTGAAGCGACAACAGCATCAGCCCCAACGTGACACGTGCCGTCATGAAGCCTAGCCAAAGCCGGTCAAACTCCTCGCGATCATTGTGGGTACTCAACGCGAGGCCTGTGAGAGACAGACCAAACCAGGAAGATGCGTCGTCGACTCGCTTCATTCATCGTTCCGCTTGTTTCTGATGCGCTTGACAGCAATACACACCATTGCGCCCCTGAACAGATTCTTTTTGCGGGATATGAACGCCGCAGTGGCTGCAACTCACCATGTTTTGTGGTGTATTCAGAGGGGAAGGAGGCTTGTTGATGGCATTTTTTTGCCGGCCGGAGCGCCATAGCCACGCGCCAAACAAAAAGACCAGAAGTACAAGGAAGAACTTCATGCGTTGCGCACAAGAATGACTTCAATCACGAAACGCGAGCCGACATAGGCCAGCAGCAGCAGGCCTGAGCCGATGTACAAAAGTCGAGCCGCTTGCCGTCCACGCCAGCCAAAGCGCGCACGGCCCACCAACAATGTGGCAAATGTCAGCCAGGACAACACGGAGAAAATAGTTTTGTGATCCCACTTCCAGGTGGTGCCCGAGCCGTAAAGCGACTCCCTGAACACAATGGCCAGCAATAGCGTGGCCGACAGCAGTACAAAACCAGCCGCTACAAATCGAAATGTCAGCCGCTCCAGCGTCAACAAGGGCAGTCCACTACGGGCCTCTGTCGCATGCCGAATGCGATCTTCGGTGCGATTCATGAGCCAAGCATGCAAGGCCGCAGCGGCAAACAGGCCGTAAGACGCAATGCCCAGTGCCCAGTGCAGTGGCAGCCAAGCCGACGCGCTGGCGTGCAGCATCTGACCCGGAAAAAATAAGGCCAACACAATGACCAGTGCACCCAGTACCGAAAGTGCCCAGTGGATTTCAAGCTGCGGATAAACCCGGGTTTCAATCGCATAAACCATCGCCACCAGCCAAACCGTCACTGACAGGGCTGGTGCAAAACCAAAGCGTGCTGGCTCATCCAGCAACCCCCATGCCAGCCACAGGCCGTGCAGCAACCAGGCCAGTACCAGCACGCCACGTTTGGTTGATGGGCGCATGCGTGTAGTCGCCAGAGCGGGCACGGCATAAGCACCGGCCGCAGCCAGACTCAAAATCAGGGAAGCCCAAGACGCACTCGCTAAAATCATGGCTAGAGTTTAGCGGTTTGCCTGTTCCTCACAACGTCAGACCCCCGTCTTGTCGTTGGCTATCGTGCGGCACACCTGCACATTACGCTCAATACATGTTCTCCACGCATTAACCTCGCACTAAGTACCCATGGCATCAGCCCTCACCGACAAACTCAGCCGCCTCGTCAAGGAAATGCGTGGCCAGGCTCGTATCACTGAATCCAATGTGGCCGACATGCTGCGCGAGGTGCGTATGGCCTTGCTGGAGGCCGACGTGGCGCTGCCCGTGGTACGCGACTTCATTGCCCGCGTTAAAGAAAAAGCACTGGGCCAAGAGGTGATCGGCTCACTCCAGCCCGGCCAGGTGCTGGTAAGTATTGTTAACCGAGAGTTGGCGGCCACCATGGGCGAAGGCGTGGCCGACATCAACCTCGCAGCCCAGCCCCCAGCGGTGATTTTGATGGCGGGCCTGCAAGGCGCGGGCAAAACCACCACCTCGGGGTTGCTGGCCAAGCACCTGATCGAGAAGCGCAGGAAAAAGGTGCTCACCGTCTCGGGCGACGTGTACCGCCCAGCAGCCATTGAGCAGCTTAAGACCGTCACCGCCCAAGCCGGGGCCGAGTGGTTCCCCAGCACGCCCGATCAGAAGCCGCTGGACATTGCACACGCCGCGCTGGACTACGCTCGAAAGCATTACTTTGACGTGTTGCTGGTCGATACGGCTGGTCGTTTGGCGATTGACGAAGCCTTGATGCTTGAAATCCGCCAACTGCACACGGCCTTGAACCCGGTTGAAACCCTGTTCGTGGTGGACGCCATGCAAGGCCAGGACGCGATCAACACCGCCCGCGCCTTCAAAGAAGCCTTGCCGCTGACCGGCATCATTCTGACCAAAACTGACGGTGATTCACGCGGCGGTGCGGCTCTGTCTGTACGCGCGGTGACGGGCGTGCCTATCAAGTTCGCCGGAACCAGTGAAAAGATTGACGGACTGGAAGTCTTTGACGCCGAACGCCATGCCGGGCGCATCCTGGGCATGGGTGACATCCTCGCCTTGGTCGAACAGGTCACGGCGGGGGTGGATATGGCCGCTGCGCAAAAGCTGGCGGCCAAGGTCAAGAGCGGCGCAGGCTTTGATTTGAATGATTTCCTGGCCCAACTTCAGCAAATGAAGCAGATGGGTGGCCTGTCCAGCTTGATGGACAAGTTACCCGCGCAAATGGCGGCCAAGGCCGGGCAAATGGACATGGACAAGGTCGAGCGGGATGTGCGCCGCAAAGAAGGCATCATCCACAGCATGACGCCGTTGGAGCGGCGCAAACCTGAGCTTATTAAGGCCACCCGCAAGCGCCGCATCGCCGTGGGTGCGGGCGTACAGGTGCAAGACGTGAATCGCATGCTCAAGGAATTTGAGCAAATGCAGGACATGATGAAGAAGATGAAGGGCAGTGGAATGATGAAAATGATGAAACGCATGGGCGGCATGAAAGGCATGCCTAAGATGCCTTTTTAATACTGAATTTCCATGACGAAATCCACCATTTCTTTGCGTCAATTTAGCCTACGAACGCAAATGGGATGGGCCGTTGGCCTCATTGTGAGCTTTTCGTTTCTGATTCAAGCCTTGATGATGTTCGCAGTTTCAAGCGATGCGTTGAAGAAAAGTTTGTCGGGTCAGTTGGAGGTTCTGGTTAGTCGTGTTGCCGCCGAGCTGAACGACAAAGTTTTAATGCGAATCTCTGTTTTAGAGGCTATGGCCAGCAAGTTCCCTTTGGCTGAGTTGCAAAACGAAATCGGGGTTGAGCGCTACTTCCGTAATTCCCCGAGCCTACCGGTCCTGATTGACGACCTCTATCTGTTTTCACCTGAAGGTGTCCTATTGGTTGATTGGCCTAAAGTGCCTGCAAGGCGGGGCTTGGATATGGCGGAGCGTGACTATATTCAGGGTGTTATCAAGAGTGGAAAAACGATAGTCTCCAGACCTATTTTAGGGCGAGCAACCAAGGAGCCGATCATTGTGATCGCCGTTCCGATCCTGAATGGCGATGGCAAGCTGATGGGCATTCTGGGCGGCGTTGTCAATCTACAAAGATCACGACTGCTTGAACCTTTGGCCACCACACGAGTGGGGCAGACGGGTTACTTCTACCTAGCGAGCAAAGAGCGAGTCATGATCGCCCACCCGGTTGCCAGCCGTATCCTTCAACGCGTTGGAAACCCCAGCGTCAATGTCCCATTTGACCGTGCGCTGAACGAGGGTTTTGAAGGTGTACTTGAAGGCGTTAACAGTTCCGGCGTGCAAGGCTTGGTTGGTTTTAAACGGATTCCACTTACCGGCTGGGTCTTGGCTGCCGTCTTGCCCTCTAATGAAGCCCTTGTTGCTGTAGATCAGTTGGCTTGGCGTGTCACGATGCTGACGGTTATTTTCTTGGTATTGGTGTTGGGCGTGGTTTTTTTCATGGTGCGGCGTTTTACACGACCTTTGGAAATATTGACCGAATTTCTGAATTCCACCCGAACGCTTGCGCTTCCGCCTTTGTTGAGGCACAGCAGCAAGGAAATTGACCGCTTGATCCAGGCGTTCACTCACTTCTTGACTCAACAAAAAACCGCTCAGGATCGGCTAACTCAGCTCACCTTTAGTGCTGAAGCGGCCAATACTGATTTGCGCGTTGCTGCCATCGCTTTTGAAGCCCAAGAGGGCATGTTCATTACCGATGCCGAAGGTGTGATTCTTCGTATCAATCAGGCCTTCACGGACATCACGGGCTACACAACGCAGGAGGCGCTTGGGCAAAAGCCGAGTTTGCTTAAATCTGGACGTCATGAGGGCAAGTTCTATTCAGAAATGCACGCAAGTCTGCAACTCGGTCGATCATGGAAAGGCGAGATCTGGAACCGTCGAAAAAATGGAGACGTGCACCCCGAGTGGCTCACGATCACGGGGGTGACCAATGAGGGGGGTGCGCTTAGCCACTACGTTGCCACTGTGACCGACATCAGTCAACGCAAAGCGTCTGAAGAAGAAATTGAACGCTTGGCCTTCTATGATCCGCTGACCCAGTTGCCTAACCGCAGGCTGTTGCAAGACCGTCTGCAACAAGCGCTAGCTTCCAGCGCACGCAGTGAGCGCATGGGTGCGCTTTTGTTCCTGGATCTGGACAACTTTAAGGTTCTCAACGACACCTTGGGTCACGACAAAGGTGACCTGCTCCTCAAGCAGGTGGCCCAGCGCCTAGTCGGCTGCGTGCGTGAAGGCGATAGCGTGGCCCGACTTGGTGGCGATGAATTTGTGATCGTGCTCGAAGATTTGAGCGGACAAGCGCATGAAGCCGCCGCGCAGGTCGAACTCGTCGGCGAAAAAATTCTGGCAACTCTGAACCAGCCTTACGACCTAAGTGGTCAAAAGTACAGCAACACACCGAGCATTGGCGTGAGCCTGTTTTTGGGTCATCAAAACAGCGTCGATGAGTTGATGAAATATGCCGACCTCGCCATGTACGAGGCCAAAAAAGCAGGTCGATTCACTTTGCGTTTTTTCGATCCCAAAATGCAGGCAACGATCACCGCTCGTGCCGATTTGGAAAAAGATTTGCGCGACGGTATGCTGCAAGGCCATTTTTCGCTTTATTACCAGCCACAAGTGGACTCAGTGGGCCGCACCACCGGCACAGAGGCTTTGTTGCGCTGGCAACACCCTCAGCGCGGTGTCGTCTTACCCAGCGCCTTTATTCCATTGGCAGAGGAAACCGGACTGATATTGCCCTTGGGCCAGTGGGTGCTGGAGTCTGCCTGCAAGCAGTTGGTGACGTGGTCGATGAGGCCCGACACGGCACATCTCAGCATTTCTATCAATGTCAGTGCGGCACAGCTTCACCAGTCGAGTTTTGTTGAACACGTGTTGGCGGTGCTTGACAGTAGCGGTGCAGATCCCCAAAAACTCAAGCTGGAGTTGACCGAGAGCTTGCTCTTCACCAATGTCGAAGAAAGCATAGTCAAGATGCGTGAGCTTAAAAAACGGGGCATCCGTTTCTCTCTGGATGATTTTGGGACAGGTTACTCGTCCTTGTCATACCTCAAGCGTCTGCCCATTGATCAGCTCAAGATCGACCAGAGTTTTGTCCATGATTTGGTGATGGACACCTACGACGGGGCAATTGTTCACTCCATAGTGGTTCTGGCCAAGAGTCTGGGCCTCCATGTGATGGCCGAAGGCGTGGAAACCGAGGCGCAGAGAGTGTGCCTAGCCAAGCATGGGTGTGACACTTACCAAGGGTTTTTGTTTGGCACACCGCTTCCCGTGGCTGATTTTGAACGGCTATTGCGCCGGGTTTAGCATCAGGTCAGTGCGGTTTCGCGCACCATCACTTCGCCCCGCAAGCTGTAGTGCAGTGCTTCGGTAATGGTCACATCCACCAATTGTCCCCTCAGCTGGGAGAATTGAACCTGCTCAGGCGCTTTAAAGTTCACCACCCGGTTGCACTCTGTGCGACCCATCAGTTCATTGGCGTCCCACTTGGAGGGCCCTTCCACCAGAATGCGCTGCACCGTTCCCAGGCGGCTTTGGCTGATGGCTTTGATGTTCACCTCAAGCACACTTTGCAGGTGCTGCAGGCGTTTGAGTTTGACTTCGTGCGGCGTGTCGTCTGCCAAGTTGGCCGCCGGTGTACCGGGGCGCGGGCTGAAGATGAAGCTGATCGACGAGATTGGTTTTGATAATTCATTCAGCTTTATCTTCAGCCCGCGCCCCGGTACACCGGCGGCCAATCTGGCAGATGAAACGCCGCAGGAAATCAAACTCAAACGCCTGCAGCAGCTGCAGGCGGTGATTGAC
>CANCAO010000059.1 GCA_947374105.1 Comamonadaceae bacterium
GCCATGATCTGACGCACTTCTTCAGCGATGAAGAAAAAATAGTTAACCACATGTTCGGGCTTGCCAGAAAACTTTTGACGCAAAACTGGGTCTTGCGTGGCCACACCCACCGGGCAGGTGTTGAGGTGGCACTTGCGCATCATGATGCAGCCCTCCACCACCAGCGGGGCGGTGGCAAAGCCGAACTCATCAGCACCCAAGAGCGCGCCAATCACCACATCGCGGCCCGTCTTCATCTGGCCGTCGGCCTGTACGCGGATGCGACTGCGCAAGCGGTTCAAAACGAGAGTTTGTTGGGTTTCGGCCAGGCCAATTTCCCACGGGCTGCCCGCGTGCTTGATGGACGACCAGGGCGAAGCGCCGGTGCCGCCGTCATGACCGGCAATCACCACGTGATCGCTCTTGCACTTGGCGACGCCTGCGGCGATGGTGCCCACACCAATCTCGCTCACCAACTTGACGCTGACGCTGGCGTGCGGTGCCACGTTTTTCAGGTCGTGAATCAACTGGGCCAAGTCTTCAATCGAGTAAATATCATGGTGCGGTGGCGGCGAGATCAGCCCCACGCCAGGCACCGAGTGGCGCAAACGACCGATGTAGTTGGACACCTTGCCGCCGGGCAACTGGCCACCTTCACCGGGCTTGGCCCCTTGCGCCATTTTGATCTGGATTTGATCAGCGCTGGTCAAGTACTCGGCCGTCACACCAAAGCGGCCTGAGGCCACTTGCTTGATTTTGGAGCGCAGCGAGTCGCCGTCCAACAGCGGCAGATCAACCTCGACCTGCTCCGCACCAATGACGCTCTTGAGCGTCTCGCCCTGCTTGATGGGGATACCTTTGAGTTCTTGGCGATAACGCGCCGGGTCTTCTCCACCTTCACCCGTGTTGCTCTTGCCGCCTATGCGGTTCATAGCCACAGCCAAAGTAGCGTGTGCTTCTGTGCTTATGGAGCCCAGTGACATAGCGCCTGTCGCGAAACGTTTGACGATCTCACTGGCAGGCTCCACCGCGTCCACTGCAATCGCTTTGGCGGGGTCTAGTTTGAACTCAAAAAGGCCACGCAGCGTCATATGACGCTTACTTTGGTCGTTGATGAGCTGGGCGTATTCTTTGTAGGTATTCCAGTTGTTCGAGCGCGTGCTGTGCTGCAACTTGGCAATCGCATCGGGCGTCCACATGTGCTCTTCGCCTCGTGCACGCCAGGCGTATTCGCCACCGGTCTCCAGCATGGTGGCCAGTACAGGGTCATTGCTGAAAGCGGCTTTGTGCATACGGATGGCTTCTTCTGCCACCTCGAAGATGCCAATGCCTTCGACACGGCTCGGCGTGCCGGTGAAGTACTTGTCGATGGTTTCGGTGTTCAGGCCAATAGCCTCAAACAACTGGGCACCGCAATAGCTCATGTAGGTGGACACGCCCATCTTGGACATGATCTTGGACAGACCCTTGCCAATGGCTTTGACGTAGTTGTAGATCGCCTTGTCAGCCGACAGATCGCCAGGCAAGTCCTGGTGCATAGCAGCCAGGGTTTCCATAGCCAAGTAGGGGTGAACGGCTTCTGCACCGTAGCCCGCCAGAACGCCAAAGTGATGTACCTCACGTGCAGTACCGGTCTCCACCACCAAGCCTGCGGTGGTACGCAAACCTTCACGCACCAAGTGCTGGTGAATCGCGCTCAAGGCCAAGAGCGCGGGAATGGCGACCTGGGTCGCAGTGATGGCGCGGTCACTGATGATGAGGATGTTTTTGCCGCCCTTGATCGCATCCACGGCCTCAGCGCACAGCGAGGCCAGCTTGGCCTCTACGCCTTCGCGGCCCCAGACCAGCGGGTAGGTGATGTTGAGGGTATAGCTGCGGAATTTGCCCTGCGTGGTGGTTTCGATATTGCGTAACTTGGCCATGTCGGCAAAGTCAAGAATCGGCTGACTCACCTCCAAGCGCATGGGCGGGTTGACCTGGTTGATGTCCAGCAGATTGGGCTTGGGCCCGACGAAGGACACCAGCGACATCACGATGGCTTCGCGGATGGGATCAATGGGCGGATTTGTCACCTGCGCGAACAACTGTTTGAAGTAGTTGTACAGCGGTTTGTTTTTGTCGGACAACACGGCCAACGGGCTGTCATTGCCCATAGAGCCAATGGCTTCTTCACCGGCGGTGGCCATGGGGGCGATCAGGAACTTCAGATCTTCTTGGGTGAAGCCGAAAGCTTGCTGACGGTCCAGCAGGCTGATCTGGTCGGTGATGCGCTTGTCGCCTGCATCAGATTGACCATCCGTTAGACGCTTTCTACGCTCAGAATAAGTCACATCGTCCAGCTTGATGCGCAGGTTCTCAATCCACTGCTTGTAGGGCTTGTTGTTGGCCAGATTGGACTTGATTTCTTCGTCGTCAATCATGCGCCCCTGTTCCAGATCGATCAGGAACATCTTGCCGGGCTGCAAACGCCATTTGCGCACGATTTTGTTTTCGGGCACAGGCAGCACGCCGGACTCCGAACCCATGATGACTAGATCGTCATCAGTGATGCAGTAACGTGAGGGGCGCAGACCGTTACGGTCCAGCGTGGCACCAATCTGGCGGCCATCGGTGAACACGATGGAAGCGGGACCATCCCACGGCTCTAGCATGGCAGCGTGGTACTCGTAAAAGGCGCGGCGGCGTTCGTCCATGGTGGTGTGCTGCTCCCACGGCTCGGGGATCATCATCATCACGGCCTGACTGATCGGGTAGCCCGACATGGTAAGCAACTCCAGGCAGTTATCAAACGTAGCAGTGTCAGACTGGTCGGCGAAGCTGATGGGGTAAAGCTTTTGCAAGTCGGCACCCAGCACCGGGGACGACATCACGCCTTCGCGCGCCTTCATCCAGTTGTAATTGCCCTTGACAGTGTTGATCTCGCCGTTGTGCGCCACATAGCGGTACGGGTGGGCCAGCGGCCACTCGGGGAAGGTGTTGGTGGAGAAACGCTGGTGCACAAGACCCAGAGCGGAAACGCAGCGCGGATCCTTCAAATCAAGGTAGTAGGTCCCGACTTGGTCGGCCAGCAACAGGCCTTTGTAGACCACCGTTCGGCTGGACATGCTAGGCACGTAATACTCTTTGCTGTGCGTGAGGTGCAGGTTACCGATCGCCTTGCTGGCGGTTTTACGAATCACATACAACTTGCACTCTAGCGCGTCCTGCACGATCACATCACTGCCGCGGCCGATGAATACCTGACGCAAGATAGGCTCTTTCTCGCGCACGGTGGGTGACATGGGCATGTCGCGGTCCACGGGGACATCGCGCCAACCCAAAAGTACCTGACCCTCGGTCTTGATGGCACGCTCCATCTCCTGCTCACACGCCAATCGCGAGGCGTGCTCTTTTGGCAAAAAGATCATGCCCACGCCGTACTCACCCGGTGGCGGCAAGGCCACACCTTGCAGGGCCATGTCTTCACGGTACAAGGCATCGGGCAACTGAATCAAAATGCCAGCGCCGTCGCCCATCAGCTTGTCGGCACCCACCGCACCCCGGTGGTCCAGATTAGCCAAAATCTTGAGCGCGCCTTGCACGATCGCGTGGGTCTTGACCCCCTTGATGTGCGCCACAAAACCCACCCCACAAGCGTCATGCTCATTGGCAGAAGAATACAAACCGTTTTGTTGGAGATACTGAATCTCGGCAGCCTGGGACATGGCGCACTCCTAAAAAATTGCACAAGGGTTTAGAGCATAGCCCACAGCGACCCATTTGCCAAGTAAAATAAATGGGGTCAGATTCCAATTAATTCACGACAAATTCAATCAATTAATTATTGGGGACATATCAAAAATGATAGCTGTCTGTGAATATATTTATTGGATTACAGGCTTATTTAATTGATTTTTTTGAGACTAAAACAGGACGACCAGCGCTTACTTTGCTGACCCGTCTTTCGGTCTTTTTTTGCAAATCATTGACAAAATCAGCCTCTCCCAAGGCCCATCCACTGAGTGTTGCCTTCGTCAACACCTGCTGCTGATCAACGCTAACCCCTGTATTGACGAGTTCAGCATAGGCCGCTTCACGCGCAAAAGGCGTGTTGCCCAACTCCCAATACAAGGCGTGCGGGGTGATCAAACGGTCTGCCTGTTGGCCGATGTAATGGCCGTGGCTAGACCAGGGGTAGTCCCGTGCCTGTGCCACCAGCCCTCCCCGCACTGGGTTCAAGTCGATATAGGCCATGCAGGCCATCAGATAGCGATCGGTCTGGATCAGGGTGGACTTGTAGCGGCCCTCCCACAGCGTGCCCGTGCGCCCCTGCGCATCGTTGAAGTAACGGACGTAACGCCGCCCCACCGCCTGCATCATCTGCGGCAAGCCATCCTGGGTCTCAGGTGTGGCCAGCAAGTGAAAGTGGTTGCTCATGAGCACGTAAGCATGAACTGCCACGTCAAATTTTTTGGTGTTTTCGTCCAGCAAATTCAGCAGCAAACGATAGTCTGCCGGAGTTGAGAAAATAGCCTGCCGGTTATTGCCCCGTTGAATGACGTGGTGCGGATAGCCGGGAACGCTGAGACGGGGAAGACGTGCCATGGTGATGGTGCAGCGAGAGTGGGTGCACCATCTTAATTGGAATCTGACCCTAATTGTTTGCCTTTTATTTAGGGGCTTTTGCGACGCGGACTTTACCGCCAGTGGTGACCAAGATAACCGGTTCACCGGGGGCGAAGATTTCTGAGCCTTTGCCTTGGACGATGGCGCGTCGATCACCAGTTTTCTTGAGCTGAATCAGAATTTCAAACGCATCTTCGCGCGTGCCAGTTCGCTCAATGACATTGCCCGCAACAGCGCCGGCCACCGCGCCCAAAATGCCAATGATTTGCCCTTCGCGCTGACCACTTCCGGCGCCATAGCCCGCCAAGCCACCCAGCACGCCACCGGTCGTGGCGCCAGCTCCCGATTGGCTGCCCTCCACGGTCACGCTGCGAACGGACAAGACGACGGCGTCCTCTACCAGTGACAGACGCTGTGTATCGTTACGTTGGATGACATCGGGGCTGCTGCTGGCGCAACCGACGAGCACGAGAATGCATGCCAAAGAGATTAATTTTTTCATCATGAAAGCTTTCAAAAAACAAGGCCGATCAACGAATCGGGAACAGCATAAGGATAAGCGGGAAAGTGTTCCGGCTGCTTAGGAAGGGGTGTTGGGCAGACGAAAGCGGGTTGCCAGCAAGGATTTGAGCCCAAACTCATCCAGAATGGCTTTGAGACGATCTGCGGCTGCGCGCTTCTTAGACCCGTCATTACGGTCCATGAGGCGGGCAATGATGAGCTCGTTTTTCATGCTGTGCTCCCAACCCACCAGTTCGGTCACCGTGACTTGGTAGCCCCAGGCCTCTAGGTAGAGGCAGCGCAGCACATTGGTGATTTGGCTGCCCATCTCGCGGGTGTGCAGCGGGTGACGCCACAGCTCAGCCAGCGGGGTGCGACTCAAAGACAAGGCCTTGCCCGCGCCCAAGACGCGCGCCACTTCGGCTTGACAGCACGGGACCAGCACCATGAAGCAAGCTTGCTTTTGAAGGCCAAAAGCGATGGCGTCGTCGGTCGCCGTATCGCAGGCATGCAGGGCGGTGACGACGTCAATGCGGTCGGGCAGCTCTGCGGTTTGCGCCGACTCCTGCACGCTCAGGTTCAAGAAGGACATGCGATCAAAACCCAGGCGCTGCGCCAGTTCGCGTGATTTTTGCACCAGCTCAGATCGGGTCTCAATGCCGTAGATGTGGCCGCTTTGGAGGGTCTTAAAAAACAGGTCGTAAAGGATGAAGCCGAGATAGGATTTGCCCGCCCCGTGGTCGGCCAAAGTGATGGGCGGCGAATTTTTCTTCTGCACTTGTCCATCGGGAGCCTCACGCTCTGTGCGCAGCTCATCGAGCAGCTTTTCGATAAAGTGGTAGAGGTGGTAAACCTGCTTGAGCTTGCGGCGTGAATCCTGGTTGAGCTTGCCTTCACGCGTCAAGATATGGAGTTCTTTGAGCAACTCGATAGACTGCCCGGCCTTGATCTCTGGCGCGATGGGTGTCGCCGCTGGTGCGGCCTGTTTTTTGGCGTTCATGGCTTGATCTTGCCACGCGGTTTGCTGACTTTCTTCTGCGGCTCGACCAGCCCAACTCTGGCCTCTATGCCCAGCGCGGCCCAGCCTGGTTGACCCAACTTCTCTAGGGTCTCAATGTTCTTTCCAAAAATCTCTTCAGCATCGGGGAAGGCGTCAACCGCTCGCTCGATGCTGTCCTCACGCAAAAGATGCAGTGTCGGGTAGGGCGAGCGATTGGTGAAGTTGCCCATCACGTCGGGCCGGGTTCCGGCAAACTGGAAGCGGGGGTGAAAGCTGGCGATTTGCAAAATCCCATCGAGTTCCAGCTCGACCAATGCCTCATCGGCCTGTGCCAAAAAATCATTGAAATCAAGAAAGTTTTGCAGGCAATGGGGTGCCATCAGCAGCGTGGTGTCTCGCACGCTGGGGTCGCAAGCTTGGAGCGCCTGAAGCTCGCTCACCAAGACCGCCAGCAGGGCGTGGGGCTCGGTGGCTTGGCTCACCACGTAGTGAATTTGGCCCTTGACGTGCACGGCTTTGGCAAACGGGCACAGATTCAAGCCAATGACGACGCGCTCCAGCCAGTGGCGTGTGTCTTGCGCCACCGTTTGCTCAAAATTTTGATAACGCACTGAATTCACGATGCTTCCAATCTTGCGGTTTTACCCATCTGCCAAGCCAATACAAGGCCCAATAGGCAACACGTGCCCGTCACCCCCCAAGTCCAATGCCAGCCCCCCACACGGCTGGCCAAGCCCGCCACCAAGGGCGGCCCGGCGAATTGCCCCAAAGCCGACCATTGCTGCGCCCAACCGACGGTGGTGGACACCGTGTCCGCTGAGGGCGCCAAGCGCACCGCCAGCGAAAACAAGGTGCCGGGGATCAAGCCGCCCACCATAGAGAACAGCAGCACAGCAACAAAGCGCATGGGTGCTGGCAAGCCCGTGCCCTGCGGCGACAAAGGGTAGGTGGCAAAAGCCGCCAGTGTGCCCAACGCCATCATGCTAAAGCCGACGATCAACAAGACCCGGGCTTGAACGCCCCGGTCTAGCAAACGACCCGCAGCCACATTGCCCACCATGTTGATGGCCGCCACCAAGGCCGTGAGCACCGCGGTGATGCCACCGCTCAAACCGGCCTGCGCGTACACCGTAGGCAAGAACCCCACCACCGCCAGCCATTGCCCCGAGTACACCGTGAAAGTAAGCGCTACCAGCCAAGGGCCACGCGAGCCTAAAGTCTTGCGCAAGCGGTCTTGCCACGCCGCTGCTTGGGGCGCTAGGGGATGGGCTGGATCGAACTTTAGAAGCGTAAGACGCATCTTGTCAGCAGGCACCAGACGCCACACCACCAAGGCCATACCCAAGGACACCCCAGCCAACACCCACCACCAAATCTGCCAGCCCCCCACAGCGATAACGAATGGCCCCACCAGCAAAGCCGTGGCCATACCCAACGGCATGTAGGTACTCCAAATGCCCAGCAAGGTGCTGATGCGATGTGCCGACACGAGTTGACGAATCAGGCTGGGGCCGGGCAGGCACACCAGCAAGAAACCAAAGCTCTCCACGGCACGCAGCAGTAGAAGACTTGTGGCGTCGGTGGCCCAGCCACCCAGGGCGGATGCGACACCCAAAATCAGCAGGCCTGTGAGCATGCTGCGCTTGAGCCCCAGGCCATCCGCCGCCAAGCCCACCGCCAGCCCCAGTGTCATACCCGCCAACTGCACGAGCGAGAGCAAAAACCCTGCCTGCACCAGTGTGAGATTCAGCGCATCACGCAGCTCCGGCAAGGCCGGTGGCAGCTTGCCCACGTGTAGCGCCGCCACTACGCCCGCCCCGACCACGATCCAAGCGGGAAGCAG
>CANCAO010000060.1 GCA_947374105.1 Comamonadaceae bacterium
CTTGGTCGGAATGATTTTGATGCCGTATTTTTCGTCCAGACCCAGCACCGAAGCCATCACCACGCTGGCGCAGTCGGTCAGTGGAATGAAGCCGATTTTTACTTCTTTCTTTTCTGGGGCATCGGAGCCAGCGGCATAAACGGCAGCTCTCAAGGCTGGGTTGATGGCTATAGCACCCACAGCGGCAGTTTGCAGGACAGCGCGGCGGCTGAGTTTTGTTTTCAGAAGATCGGTCATATCAACTCCTTTGACGTTTTGAAAAATCAATAAAAAAAGCGTCCACACGGGGTTTGCTTGCATCGGGTGACGCTACAAATCCGTGGGGACGCCTTTGTCCTGTTTGGGCTCTTCTCTTCGCCGTTGAAGGGATGAGCCTATTGACCTTCTTTGGCCTTGTTAACTCTTATGCAAGCAGCGTGCCAAAAAATTTATAAGCCTATTCACTATGAAATTAGTAGCTTGCTACGCTTATAAATAAAGCTCTCCAGGCTAATGGAGCTATAAGAACTGGCCATCGAACCCGTTTGGCACCAGTTTTGTGCAATGCACCAATTTCAGCTAAGCAGGTCAGCTACATCGAGCATGCGCTGTGCCACCTCGACCACTTTGAGGCCCTTGTCCATAGCGGTCTTTCGCAGCTTGGCGTAGGCAGCTTGTTCGCTCAAGGCCTGGCGCTGCATAAGCAGGCCCTTGGCCCGGTCGATCACCTTGCGGTCTTGCAGCTCGGTGCTGAGTTCGCTGAGTTCTGTTTTAGTGTCGGCCAGTTCCTGGCGCAGCGCTTGCTCGTGTTGGAAGCGGGCCATGGCCACATCCAGAATCGGACGAATGCGGTCGGTGGACAGACCGGCCACGATATAGGCGGTCACGCCTGCAGCCACTGCAGCCTTGACGTTCGAGGTGTCGCTGTCATTGGTGAACATCACAATCGGACGGCGTGCGTCGCGGGTGGCGCTGACGACATGCTCCAGTGCATCGCGGGCCTCGCTTTCGGCGTCCACAATGACCATGTCGGGCTGGAGCTGGTTCAAGCGTTCAGTCAGAAAGACGTCGGCAGGCAGCACCGCTATCAGATTGAAGCCGTTCTCTAGCAGGCCGATGCGCAGGCTACGTGAGCGCTCGGCCTGTCTCAGGCTGTGTTCGTCGTTCCGGTCAGTCAAGGCCAAATCAGGGGCAATAACCACGATACGTAAAGCTTTGTCCATGTGGTAGCGATTGCAAAAATCGAGCCAACTTTTCAGGGATTGAATGAGGCCTAGGCGGGATTCATCTAAACTAACAAAATATGTTGAAAAATTTGTTGGTGTTGGGTATTGAGTCGTCCTGCGATGAGACTGGCGTTGCCTTGGTTCAAGTGCCAGTGGACAGCTGCGAGAAGCCCAAACTACTGGCCGACGCGCTGTACAGCCAAATCGAGATGCACCAAGCCTATGGCGGCGTGGTGCCTGAGCTGGCCAGCCGCGACCATATCCGCCGCGTGCTGCCCTTGGCTCGCAAAGTGTTGGCCGACTCGGGGCGGGCGCTAAGCGAGGTGGACGTGGTGGCCTTCACCCGAGGCCCTGGTCTGGCCGGTGCGCTGCTGGTGGGGGCGGGCGTGGCTTGCGCTCTGGGCGCAGCTCTGAGCAAACCGGTGCTGGGCGTGCACCATTTAGAGGGGCATTTGTTGTCCCCGTTTTTAAGTGCCGACCCACCGCAATTTCCCTTCGTGGCGCTGCTGGTGTCGGGTGGCCACACCCAGCTGATGCGGGTGGAAGGCGTGGGGCGTTACGAGATTTTGGGGGAGACGATTGACGACGCGGCGGGCGAGGCGTTTGACAAGTCGGCCAAGCTCTTGGGGATTGATTACCCCGGCGGCGCGGCGCTGTCCAAGCTGGCGGAGCAGGGCGATGGAGCGGCCTTCAAACTGCCGCGCCCGCTGCTGCACAGCGGCAATCTGGACTTCTCTTTTGCCGGTCTGAAGACGGCAGTTTTGACACAGGTCAAAAAAGTAGCGCTCACGCAGACGGTGCCGGTCGAAGATTGGCCTGCTCAGCTGCGGGCTGACTTGGCCGCGTCCACGCAAGCGGCCATCGTGGAGGTGCTGGTGAAAAAGTCCCTCACCGCGCTCAAGCTTACCGGCCTTAAGCGCATGGTGGTGGCCGGAGGCGTGGGGGCCAACCAGCTTTTGCGCCAGCAGCTCAACACGCTGTGCGCGCAGCAGGGCGTGCGCGTCCACTACCCAGAGCTGCATTTGTGCACTGACAACGGTGCCATGATCGCCATGGCGGCTGCCATGCGGCTACAGGCGGGCGTGCAGCAGGCCAACCTGGACTACAGCTTTGAAGTCAAGCCGCGGTGGCCGCTGGATACTTTGATGGTCTAGGCCTTTCAAGCGGTTCAATCGCGGGTCTGAAGCAGAAGTAAAGAATTTGTACCAACGTCATGGCCTATCAAAAGACATTGCCAAAGCCATGAGTCAAGCGCCAGGTCGCAAAGTGCACGAGAGCGGTGTGCCCTTTGACGATGCCAGCGGCAAACGCCTGCGCGAGTGGATGGGCGTGAGCGCAGAGACGTTTTATGACGCCAGCCAGGTGGCGATTCTGCCCATGGGCTTTTGCTACCCCGGCACCGGCAAGTCCGGCGACCTGCCGCCACGCAAGGAGTGCGCGCCGCAGTGGCGTGCACTCTTGATGGCAGCCATGCTCAACATCCAACTCACGCTAGTTATTGGCCAGTACGCGCTGGCTTGGCACATGCCAGAGCAAGCCAGCGACTCACTGACCGACACGGTCAAGAACTGGCATGCGCATTGGCCCGCGATCCTGCCCCTACCTCACCCCAGCCCGCGTAACAACATTTGGCTCAAGGCCAACCCTTGGTTTGTTCAGGAGGTGGTGCCTGCACTCCAGGCGCGTGTGCGGGCTGTGTTGTAGGGTCGGCTTGCCGCATGGTTTCTAGGGCTACAGATTGAGGCCCAGTGCTAGCGCCATCCAAAGTGCCTCAAGTACTTTCGCTTTGTAGTGCCTTGGACAGATGGTCGCCAAAGGCCTTCACCTTGGCGGAATGACGCCGCTGCGCCGGGCTTACCAAATGCACGGGCATGTCGGGTGCGGGCCAGTCGGGCAGCAAGATTTGCAGCTCGCCACTGGCCAACTCGGCATCGAACAACCAGGTGGGTGAATAACCAATGCCCAAATGGGCCAACACGCTGGCGCGCATGATCTCGCTGCTGTTGCTCTGCAAATTGCCCTGCACCCGCACCACCTGCGTGCTGCCTACAGGCTCGCTGGCCCCCGGTCCAGCCGCAAAAGACCAGGCGTTACGCGCGGCCAGCTCGGTATAGACGATGCAGTTGTGCGCCTCCAGGTCTTTGGGTTCACGCGGGGGCTTGAGGCCTTTGGGAAGATTGCGCAAGTAGCTGCGGGTCGCCACCAACGCGCGCCGCGTTGTGCCGACTCGCCGTGCCAGCAAAGCGCTGTCGGCCAGCTCGCCAATGCGCACGGCAACATCGATGCCTTCTTCTACGAGGTCGATGAATCCGTCGTTCAAACGCAGATCCACTTTGACGCCCGGATGCGCGGCCAAAAAACTCTGCACCACGGGCAGCAGCTTCAAGCGCCCATAGCCCACAGAAGCGGCCACGCGCAGCCAGCCGCTGAGTTCTTGCTCACCGCGCTTGAGTGTGGCCTCAGCCTCGGCAATTTCAGCCACCAAGCGCTGCGCTTGCGCGAAGTAGCGCTCGCCTTCTTCGGTCAATGCCAGGGATCGGGTGTTGCGATTGAGCAGCTTGGCTCCCAGTACCTGTTCGAGCGCGGCGACCTGTTTGCTGATGGAGCTGGGCATCGCGTTGGTTTCGCGCGCCACTGCAGAAAAGCTGCCGCGCTCCACAACACGCACAAAGGTTTGCATGGCTTGCAGTCGATCCATTTCAGCTTCTCCTTGTTTGCCAAGTTTGAAAAATTACTTATTCCTAACTGGAACTAATGTAGGTCAAAAAATCAGTCTATCGCAAATTAATGGAACAGATCACAGTTCACTCATTGGCAGAGAAAAGCCGCTCTGCCGAGATGTTCAACCCAACTTACCAAGGAAACTGTGATGACAAACCCTCCCGTCGCTCTCGTTACCGGTGCGCTCACCGGCATTGGCCGCGCAACCGCTGTGGCGTTTGCAAAACTCGGCCACAGCCTGGTCGTCTCGGGCCGCCACGACGAAGCGGGTACTAGCTTGGCCGCAGAGTTACGCGCTATGGGTGTTCAAGCCGAGTTTGTACGCGCTGACGTGCGCCACGAAGCCGATGTGCGCAACCTGATCGACAAAACCGTCGAGCGCTTTGGTCGCCTGGACATTGCCGTCAACAACGCGGGCACCGAGGGCCAACTCGGTGCCATCACCGACCAAAGCGCGGACAACTACAGCGCCACTTTTGACACCAATGTGCTGGGCACGCTGCTCTCGCTCAAGCACGAGATGCGCGTCATGTTCAAACAGGGCTCGGGCGCGATTGTGAATTTGTCCTCCATTGCAGGCCAAGTGGGCATGGCGGGCGCTTCGGTCTATGTGGCCAGCAAGCATGCCGTAGAAGGCCTGACCAAGAGCGCCGCGCTCGAAGGTGCTGCCGCTGGTGTGCGCGTGAACGCTGTGGCCCCCGGCCCGGTAGCAACCGACATGCTCACCCGCTTTACGGGTGGCAATGAAGAAGCCAAAGCAGGTTTTCTTGCCAGCCTGCCCGCCAAGCGCGCAGCCCTGCCGGAAGAAATCGCCCAAACGATTGTGTTTTTGGCAGGTGATTCGGCCCGCTACCTCACGGGCCAGAGCGTGGCCGTAGACGGTGGCTACACCGCGCAGTAATTCAGTCCATTTTTTTCTCTAACACTCCCTTCATTTCTCTTCCCATTTTTTAAGGAAATCATCATGACCATCATCAATGTCCCCACCCGCGAGCAAGTCAGCCCCGCCAACCAAGCCATTTTTGACAATCTTAAAAAAGGCATTGGCATGGTGCCCAATTTGTACGCTACCTTTGCCTTGTCTGAAACCGCGCTAGGCAACTACCTAGCCCTGCAAAACGCCAAGAACTCTATTGCAGGCAAAGCCCGCGAAGTGGTGAACTTGGTGGTGAGCCAGGTCAACGGCTGTGAGTATTGCTTGGCGGCCCACAGCATGATGGGCAAGATGGCGGGCTTTACGCCGGAGCAGATCATCGAGATCCGCCTTGGTGGTGCTAGCTTTGACGCCAAGCTCGATATCTTGGCCAAGTTCGTCAAGAGCGTTGTGGTCGAGCGCGGCCATATCGAGCCCGCAATGCTGCAAGCCTTCTTTGCAGCGGGCTGGACGCAAGAAAACCTGGTCGATACGCTCATGACCATTGGGGACAAAACCATCAGTAACTACCTGCACTCCACCACGAAAATTCCGGTGGACTTCCCCGCAGCACCTGCTTTGGTCTAGACCCGCCCCAAGGAGCGTCACCATGATTACGACCAGTCTGACCCACCCCGCCATGCCATTGGCATTGCGACCCACACCGCCCAGCGAAACGCCACGCGCGCCAGCGGATGCCGCAGGGCCCCCGCCTACCCGTTTGGCGCTTGGTATCGCGGTCGGCTTGCTGGCAGCCAGCATTGGAGCGTTGTATACCGTGTTTGCCCGCTGGGGTTTGGCGCGTGGCCTGCATGCACCCGACCTCACCGTGCTCCGCTATGGTGTGGCAGGCTTTGTGATGCTGCCCGTGCTGGGCGAGGCGTGGTGGCGTGATTCGTCCCAGTTCACTTCACGCTGGCGTCTGTGGTTGGCTGTCTCGCTGCTGGCAGGCGTACCGTTTGGCTTGCTTATGTTCGGCGCTTTGCAGTTTGCCCCCGCCAGCCATGCTGCGGTGTTTCCATTTTCGGCCATGAGTGTGATGGGTATGCTGCTCAGCGCCTGGGTGTTGGGAGACAAAATCACGCTGCGCCGCGCCACCGGCATTGCTATTGTCCTGGCGGGGCTTGTGGTCTTGTCGGGCTTGGACGCTGCCAGTTTGACGCTGCGGGGCGCATTGGGCGATGCCATGTTTGTCGCTGCTGGCACGCTATGGGCAGGTTTTGGTATTTTGCTGCGCAAAAACAAACTCGACCCACTTCTGGCCACTGCGGTGATTTCCTTCACGGCCTTGCTGACCTATGTGCCGGTCTATTTCATCGTGTCGGGCGGCAGCCATTTGTTTGCTGCGGGCACGACCACGCTGTGGGTGGAAGTGCTGGTGCAGGGCTTGATCGCCGGAGCGGGCACGCTCTACACCTATGCCAAGATGGTGTCGTTGCTGGGCCCATCTCGCGCAGCTGTGTTCCCCGCTCTGGCACCCGGCTTGGCGGCATTGATGGCGTGGCCCGTCTTGGGGCATATGCCTACCAGCCACGAAGGCGCTGGCTTGGCCTTGGCCATGCTGGGTTTGCTGGTGGCCGTGACCTCCGTAGCGCGCCGATAGGGTGGCTTCATTCAGCGCAGTTTTTATTCTCTATTCAAGGAACACATCATGGAACAGACAAATTCTCTGGCCGATCAATTGGCCGAATTCAAAGCAGGCTTCAAGCAACGCGTGGCCCCCGAGCGCCTGCGCATGATGGAGGCCGCCACGGCCGATCTCAAGGCCAGTGGCATCGAACAAAGTGCCTTGAAAATAGGTGCCTTGGCTCCCGATCTGACGCTGCCCAATGCTACGGGCCAGACCGTGCGTCTAGCCGAGCTCTGGCAGAAAGGCCCTGTTGTGCTGACTTTTTACCGTGGAGGCTGGTGCCCGTACTGCAATTTGGAGCTGAACGCGTGGCAGCAGCAGTTGCCCACGTTGCAGGCATTAGGTGCGCAGCTGGTGGCTGTGTCGCCCCAGTCGCCTGACAATTCGCTGAGCACCGTTGAAAAAAACGCGCTTCAGTTCATGGTTCTCAGTGACTCTTCGCTGGCTGCCGCCGAGGCGTTTGGCGTGGCCTTCACGCTGCCACCCGAGTTGGTGGAACTCTATGGCCGCGTCGGCAACGACCTGCCGACTATCAACGGCAATGGCAAGTGGATATTGCCCGTGCCAGCGACCTTTGTGATTCGCTCAGATGGGCGCATTGCGTATAGCCATGTGGAAGCTGACTATCGAGAGCGGGCAGAGCCTGGGCGGGTGATAGAAGTCATTGGCGCGCTCTAGCTTCGGTGTGTCATCAGGCACGGGGTGGTTGGGTGTGATTACGCCGTTTTGGGCAATCAGTCTATAATCGATGGGCTAAGCAGTTTCGCTTTGGCGCACGCCTGTGGCAGTTCCAGCCGCAGGCGCAAGTTGTTCAACCGCTGGTAGACGTCACTATGACGGCCAGTAATTCAGGAAAAATAAAATGATCGCATCCAGCATCAAAGCTGCAGTTGTCAAAGACAACGCCCGTCAAGCCGGTGATACCGGTAGCCCCGAAGTGCAAGTTGCCTTGCTGACGGCTCGTATCAACGAACTCACCCCCCATTTCAAGACCCACGCTAAAGACCACCATGGTCGCCGTGGTCTGTTGCGCATGGTGAGCCGTCGCCGCAAGCTGTTGGACTACCTGAATTCCCGAGATCACGACCGTTATGTCGCACTGATCGCCAAGTTGGGTCTGCGTAAGTAATTGCCTGAATGATGAGCAAGCGCCTGAGTTAGTTCACTAGCTCAGGCGCTTCTTCGTTTGTGAGTACGTTGGAGTAAGCAAAGACAGAGCGAAGCTGTGTCATTCCAGAGAAATTTGCGCACAAGGCATTCGATGCCAATGCAGAGTTTCACTGGAATGGCATCGTGTTCTGGATTGTTGACTCCGGGCCTGGGTGAGGTGGCCTTTACCTTCCGTCAATTGACCAGGAGAATGAAAAATGAGCATGTTCAATAAAGTTACTAAAACCTTCCAGTGGGGCCAACACAAGGTCATCCTGGA
>CANCAO010000061.1 GCA_947374105.1 Comamonadaceae bacterium
TGCGGCGTTGATGAAGTCACACGGCGGCGTAACGGTAGGCAAGACGATTGTTGAAGCCTTCGTGTTGGCCAACTACATGGAAGAAAACGCCTACCGCCAGTACATGGCGATGCAGATCGGCAAGCCCTATGTGTTCACCGAGCATGAGATGACGCAGTGCCGTGAGAAGCTGTGGAACGAGACGCTGTTCAAGCGGGCTTGGGATCATTTTTTGGCCAAGCTTTAAGTTCACTGCTGACGATTAGCCTTTGTACGCACGGCGAGGGGTTCATCGCCCGCCCTCATACTGGGGTACCAGAAATCGGTCGAGCGATGAACCCCTCACCGTGCATCGACCAAAGTAGTGAGTGACCGGTCGCGCGCGTCGGTGATCGCAAGGCGGGTGAGCATTTGCTGACTGACCGATTTCGGGTACTCCCGTATGAGGGCAGTTAGCAAATGCTCACCCGCCCAAGACCAAGCCGAATCGAATGACGAGGATTGCGACTACAGACTCTGCTCCACCAAAGTGCGCAGTTCCGCAGTCACCACAGGCTCCAAACCAAACCACGCCTTCCACGCCAACGGGCCTTGGTGCAACAACATGCCCAGACCGTTGACCGTCGGGTTGCCACGCATACGTGCAGCGGCGAGAAAGGATGTCTCCAGCGGGATGTACACAATGTCTGCCGCCAATGCGCTGGTGGGCAGCTTGTCCAGATGGATATCCAAATCGGTTTGCCCCACCATGCCCTGGCTGGTGGTGTTGACCACCATGGCTGCGCCCTCTAAAACATCGTTGCGCTGCGCCCAGGGGTAGACCTTGATCGGCGCGCCAAAATCAGCCGCCAGTGCTTCGGCCCGCTCCAAATTGCGGTTTACCAAGCGAATTTCTTTGGCCCCTTCTTGCATCAGCCCGTAGCACACAGCGCGTGAACCGCCACCTGCGCCAATCACCACAATCGGCCCCACATCGGCACGCCAATTCGGTTGTGCTTCACGCACATTGCGGATAAAGCCAAACGCATCGTTGTTGCTGCCCAAAAGCGTGCCGTCCGCACGCACCGTCACGCAACTGATTGCGCCGATTTTGCGTGCCGCCGCATCGACTTCATCGACGATCTTCATCGCTTCTTGTTTGTGCGGAATCGTCAGATTGCAACCCGAAAACCCCAGCGGCTGCAAAGCCCGCAAGGCCGCCGCCAGCCCTTCAGGCTTGATCGCCAACGGCACATAACGCCCCGCCATGCCTTGCTGCTTGAGCCAGTAGTTGTGCAACATGGGCGAGCGCGAATGCATGATGGGCTGGCCCATCACGCCAGCAAGGTAGAAACAGTCAGGATGTGCCATGGGGAATAATCTTGCGTTGAAAGGCGAGAATGGTAACAAAGGGCTTGTGAACGGCGCGAAGTGCGACGACGTGTAGAGGAGCCATTAATCTGGTTCTGAGTGCCTGCAAACCCTGAGTACCCTTGGGAATTGGGAGACCCTGCCTTAGACCCCCGGTTGCACCGGGCCAATCCCAAAATCGTGACGTCAGCACTCAAAAAAATAAGCCAAGGCCAGCAGGGTACTGACCTTGGGCCGCTTAAGTTCTTAAGCGGCGCCTTTGCGACCTTCGTTGATGCCGCAAGTGAGCCAATGGTCCAGGGCAACTTTGTAATTGGCGCCGTACGCCGCCTTCAAGTCTGAATAGGCAGCTAAATAGAACTGCGGATCAAAGTCCGCCGAGCCAGCCCGGCCCTCGTTGGGCAGACCGAGGCTCAGCCAATGGGTAAGCGCTGCCATGTAGTTGCTGCCAAAGGCCGCCTTCAAGTCAGGGTAATGACCGAGGTAGAACTGTGCATCAAATGCGCGGGAACCCCGCCGGCCTTCTTTGGCGAATCCCATGGTGACCCAATGCTCGTGTGCGGCGGCAACATTGGTGCCAAATGCCGCAGTCAAGTCTGGGTAGGCCTTCAGATAAAAAGCGGCATCAAACACCCTTGGGTCATCCAGCCTGGTGTCGTAAACCGTTGGAGCGATCTGAGGAGTCATCACGAAGACGTTCAGTGAGCCGGAGTTCGTCTTGCCCTGAATGATCTGGCCGAGCGGCGACTGCAAACCCGCATACGGCATCTGGCAGATCGTCAACTCATACACACCACGAGATGTGTTCGCATAAAAGTTTGACTCGATCGAAGCCCGCTGACTGTAGCGGTAGGCAACGTCAAAGAGCACCCCGTGTGCCCCAACGGGAGACAGAAGAAACACCCGCGCGTCTGCCTGCGACGCGGAAAACGAATAGTTGCTTCCGCTTGACGGCCCGCGCTGGGCGATCTCAAGGTATTTGCCGCTCGGGCCCTGGAGGATGATCTTTTGGTAATTTGACGCATAGCCATACTGTTCACCGGCGACGCGCGGCCAGGTCGTGACGCGGAACACACTGCCGACGTTAGAGGCAGGCAACGGCGCAACAAGGTAATCCATCGTCGCCGTCATCGATCGATCGCGCGTGAACACCGACCCGGCAAGCGGCGTCGTTCCGATGAAACTGCTGAGCGGGTGGAAGCTCCCGTCAGGATTGTTCATCACGTCAAGCATTGCGTACCCTGTACTCTGCAGCGCAATGTATGCGCCATCAGCAAGCGGCGTCCCGTCCCAGGGCGTACCGGTGTAACCAGAAAACGTTGGATTACTCATCTATGACTTCTCCATTAAAAGTGAGAAAAACTATATGCTCGCGTTTGATATTACAGAATCTGATTACGCTGGTCTGATCCCAAAATTGTGAGGGCAACACTTAAAAAAATACGCCAAGACCAGCAGGGTGCTGGCGCAAGGCGTTTCCCAGTTGCTTCTTAAGCGGAGCCTCTGCGACCCTCGTTGAGACCGGCACCGAGCCAATGATCCAGGGCAACCTTGTAGTTGGCGCCGTACGCCGCCTTCAAGTCTGAATAGGCAGCTAAATAGAACTGCGGATCAAAGTCCGCCGAGCCAGCCCGGCCCTCGTTGGGCAGACCGGGGCTCAGCCAATGGGTAAGCGCCGCCATGTAGTTGCTGCCAAAGGCCGCCTTCAAGTCGGGGTAATGACCGAGGTAGAACTGTGTATCAAATGCACGGGAACCCCGCCTGCCTTCTTTGGCGAATCCAACGGTGACCCAATGCTCGTGTGCGGCGGCAAAATTGGTGCCGAATGCCGCAGTCAGGTCGGGGTAGCACTTCAGATAGAAAGCGGCATTGAATACCCTGGGGTCATCCAGGCTGGAATCGTATGCCTTTGGACCATCGGGCGAAATCAGACCGTCAATCGCACGGCTTGTAATGAGCTGATCACTGACTGTAGCGGTGAGTGCCCGAAATTTGTCCGAGCGAAAGCCGCACTTGACCATGACTTGTGGACTGACGACATGCCGTTTTTTGTTGTTAGAGACCAGGTAAACGCCATTGTTGCGGCCATCCACTCCCAAATAAGCACCAACCGTTAGTGCCGGACCAATGTTGAATGGCGTGGTGCCAATCTCCAGTAAGCCGTCCCATGTGGCAAAAATATTGTTATATGTAGCTACGTCCGGGATATGGCAGGCCAACCCGTCCAGCACGACATAGGCCTTTCCATCTTGTGAGGTCCGCACACGTTGCCCTTCATAGTAGTTGAAGGGAACCCGTTTTAAAAAGGTACCTGTGACATTGGCAACTGTGTCGGCGTTGGCAACCGTCCAGGCCTGGTAGCCAGCAGGCACAGTGCCTTCGCAAGCCAGCTTAGTAATGCCATAGACCATTACCCCCATCAAAAATTGCCCCCCGCTACCCACCACGGCATTGATGCGGTCTTTGCAGGCTTTAACGATGAGAAAGGTGATGATCGTCTCAAGCTGCGACCGGTTAATACCCGAACTGCTCACGCCTGGAATTTCATAAACCGGCTTGGCAACAATGACCGCCAGAGCTTTGGCGGCTGGCGTCAGCAAGTTGCCTGCGCCAGTGGACATCGATGATTGCGATTGTGATGCAGCAAGGGCAACCGCGGCCGTGGAAACCTCGGCTTCACCCGAGCCGGCAAGCGCCGCAAATATGGCCGAAATACCCGATCCGACCAAAATATTGCATATATTTTTTTCGACGAACTCCTTAACCGCCACCGCACCTTCGGCAACTTTTTCAACCCCCTGCTTGACCCCGACATCTGCAGCTTTGAAACCTTCAATCAGGCCATCCGTTACATGAAGCCCGACGCTCTCCACGCTTTTGCCGATGTAGTCCGCCTCGGCAGAAGTGGCCCTCCAAACTGATGCACCGGCCGACTGCGCACCGCCGGCAAAGCTGTTGGCGGCCGAAACCGATTTGTTGGCGATCCTCTTTAAGGCCAACGCTGTCCCCGCAGTGCCCGCATTGATCGCGCCAATGCTGATCGCAGCAATTTCATTTCCCGCAGTAGTTGCGACGGAAGCAACTTGGTTTCCCGCAGCAGTGGCGGTAGAAACAAGTTGATTTGCAACTCCCGTAAAGGGGGAAGCAATTGTATTTCCCAGATTTTCCAGGTCATTTAGAACACTCATTGTAATTCTCCCAAAGTATTTGTTTGACGGCCTAGCACCACGGATGATTCCATATTTTGCCCAGCCAACCGGTTAATTACAAAGTTGCACGTTTGAATTGAACTCGCGAATCATAAAAGCAACCGGAGCGCCTAATACCGAAGGCGCTTTGATAAGTGAATCAAATTTTGAGAATTCCCCCCATTTCCATTTCCATCCAAAGATTGTTCGGCTTCCAGGCTTCCATGCAGTTCGCCGCGGAGCTGTGACATGGGCGCGGAGGTGTCACTAGTTATGCGCTTCCTGAAAGTTCGCTACCAATTCAAATCAGAACGCAGGCGCGCCATTGTGGGCACATCTGCTGTTCCTGTGGTGGCTAGGCCAGTGGTTTGCTGGTACTTGATCAACGCCTTTTGTGTACCGTTACCAAACCAGCCATCGACGAAACCGGGCCCGCCATAGCCGAGCAACATCAACCCCATTTGCAATGTGCGCACGGTCAGGTCAGGCATGGGCCCTTGAAGAAAGCGCTTGTGAAACAGGTCAAGTTTTTCATCGTATTTGTTTTTCTGAAAATCTGCACCGTTGTAGTGGTGTGCGAAATCAGCCCAACTCCCACTGCGCAGGTATTGCGCAATATTGGCCTGCTGGACGAACCCGATCATGGCTTGTAGTTGTGCATCTTCAGAGGCTTGCGAGGCAGTCACCAAGGCCTCGACATCGACAAATCCAACCTTGCTGGCATTGAACCCCATGACTTGACCCAGACCCCATGAGGTGCTTTGCAGTGCGGCGGTGCGATCCAAGGCGAGTGCCTTGGCCAATCGGTCATACTGGAAAGTGCCGGTAGCACCATAGCCGCCTGCAATGGGGTTGCTGACGTCTTGGGCTTGGTTGTCAAACTTGCCACGGGTCAAGCGACTGAACCAGTGCCGTTCAAACAAAATTTTGGGTCGGCGATCGGGTAAAAATCCGCAGCCGCTTGTCTCCACAGTTAGGACCGCCCATAGGGCGGGGGCTTCAACGCCCAAAGTGTCAACCGCTCTGGCGATACCGTGTGCAGTCAGTGGACTGGCTTTGCCTTCAAACATTTTTAGTTCCTTTTCCAATTGCGTTGTGTTGACGGCGATAGGCCCGCCCGGCTCGGGCTATTTTCTTCGCAGCCATGCGATTTTGCGCCACTTTGTCGCCTGGCAATATGGGGGTGTGCCACTTGCCATCTGTGGGTTCAAAATAATTCACGTAACCACCGGAGTTGATGTCAAAAGATGCCAATGATGTGCCATCATTTTGCGTGCCGAGAAAATCGTTGGTAAAGCCTGCTTGCTCCCCTGGGCTGAAGTAGCTGGGCAGTACAAAATTGGAAACACCAATGCCGTCAATCAGATAGCTCTTTTTTTGAACGGCATCGCACATCTCAAACATGTGGAAAACATGGTGTCGTCTGTCGATGGGTGATGGACCTTGTGCCAGCAAGTTGGCAAACGTGTCACCCTACTACCTTGACATAACCCAGGTAGCGGCGAACCAGGTTTCCGTCCGGTTCTGCCGTGGCCGTAGAGGCACAGACACTCAAAATAAAAAATGCAAAAAGATAGCCGTGTCGCACGGAAAAACGCATGCTGAAAAATTGGCCACTGAGCGCTGTTTTTGGCTGTATAGGCGAACCTCATATTGATGCGCTATAACTTCAAGTCTGATGGCGCGACTAGAGCCGAACTGAAAATATTTAATCCTCCCCTTGGTACAAAATTCAATGGCGAATTTTGGATGTTGCAACCAGTAGGTCGTGCGCTATTTGTAATGTTTTTGCGCAGGTTTGAGAACCACTTTGACTGCTGTAGAAATTGCTATTTTGATTGACCTATTCGCACTTACCCTGCACCCCAAATGGTCTGTTCTCCCTTTTCGAACTTATCTAACACCAGAACGGGAATCGGCTTAAAACCTCACTGAGTCACTTCCACGCAAACGCCGGTTGCTCAAAATGCGCGACACGGGTGGCGCGGCCTTCAATGCAGACTTCACAAAACTGGTAGAGCACAGCGGCGGTGGGGGCGGCGATCCAGTACTCGCCTACCGGCATCCGAAGCACGGGCAGGGGGCTGTGGTCTTCTTGCACGAACTGGGGTGAGTCGGCGCGCATGAACTCCGTGATGGGCATGCGGTGGATGCTGGCGACTTCGGACGGGTTGGCCTGGAGTTGACGAGCCTCACCGGCCCACACGACGATGGGGGTGATGATGAAGCCCGAGCGGGTGATGAAATCATCGAGTCGACCAAGCACGGCGCTGGCGTCCAGCTTCAACCCTACCTCTTCATCCAACTCACGTAAAGCCGCTTGCTCCGGTGTCTCACCCGCGTCAATGCGCCCACCCGGTAGCGCCCATTGGCCTGCGTGTTTGCGTAAGTGCAGCGAGCGGCGCGTCAGCAGCAGGGCGGCTTGTGTGTGCCAGCTTGTGTGCGTGGGCAAACCCGGCAGATCGGCACCGTGGCCTTCGTCGATGATGGCCACCGCCACGGCGGCGGCATGGTGTTGATCGTGCGTGGCGGAATGAACGCTGAAAGTTTGCAGACTTTGTTGAATCAGCCGTTTGAGTTGTGCATCGCGTTCCATGGTGCTGATCTGTGTGTTCGCACCTCACCAGCTATTGCGCAACTCCCGCAACTTGGTGAACACGGTCTTGGCGTCAGGCTTCTCTGGCAGGTCGGGGAAGCGCTCGCGGAGTTGAGCGACCAGGGCTGGGTTGCTCAAGCGCATGAAGGCGTTGAACTCTTTTTCTTGCCCCAGGGTGGTGACGATGGAGGTGGCCGGGTCGTGGCCACTCACGCTGGGCAGCAGGGCTTGCGCGGCGCTGTTGCCGGGTTCGCGGTCTAGTGTGAACTTGAGGTTGTTTTCGAGGTAGTCGTGGCCGGGGTACACCAGGGTGTTGTCGGGCAAGCGGGCGAGTTGGTCGGCAAAGGTCGCGTACAGCGCGTTCACATCGCCACCGTTGTGCACATTGCCTGCGCCTGCGTTGAACAGCGTGTCGCCCGAGAACAGCGCGGGCTGGTCGGTGTGGGAGCGCAGGCAGATGTGGCACATCGTGTGGCCGGGTGTATCCAAACATTCCAGCTCTACCGTCTTACCCACTTTGATGATGTCACCGGCTTGCACGCCCCGATCCACCCCGGCGATTTTGTCGCCCGCCTTGTAGTGGGCGATCAGCTTGGCGCTGGTGGCGGCAATCACCTGCGCGTTGCCGCCGGTGTGGTCATGGTGCTCATGGGTGTTGAGCACCTGGGTGATTT
>CANCAO010000062.1 GCA_947374105.1 Comamonadaceae bacterium
CGCTCTGAGTTGCCCGGTAACCCATTTGCAGGCGAAGTAGTCCGAGACCGTATTGTTAAAAAATTTCCCCTGCCCATGGCTATTTCCATAATCGAAGCGGAGTTGTCGCCGCAAGGTCAGTACCCGCAGTATTCGCAGCAGCTCGAAGCCGTGGCAAGCGACATATTTCGGATGCCCAATGTGGAAATCGCCTCCCACAGCTACACACACCCCTTCAACTGGGAAAAAGCCCAAGCGGGGGGAGAGATTGGGCCAGGTTATCACCTCAAAATTCCAAGCTATGCTTTTAGCCTGCAACGTGAAATTGAAGGCTCCATTCGTTATATCGAAACACGTCTGGCCCCTGCGGGGAAAAAGGTTGGCCTGTTTTTGTGGACGGGCAACACTGTTGCGGGGCGGAACGCCATTGCGCTAACGAAGAAACAGGGTGTACTAAACATGAATGGTGGCGATACCGTGGCCACCTTGTCACGCCCCACAGTAACCGAAGTGGAGGGCCTAGGCATGTATTTTGGAGACCAGTTCCAAGTCTTTGCGCCCAATCAAAACGAGAACGTTTACACCAACAACTGGACTGGGCCATTTTCGGGTTTTGAGCGGGTCATTGAAACCTACGAATTCACAGAAAGTCCGCGCCGCCTCAAGCCCATCAACATTTACTTTCACACCTACATCGCCACTAAATTGGCAGGTCTGCGATCTCTTGAGAAGGTGTTTGACTACGCGCTCAAGCAAGAGACAACGCCTATTTTTGCATCTGACTATGCCAAGAAGGTCGAGTCATTTTTGCATGTGGCAGTGGCGCGCACGGCCACCGGTTGGCGTGTGCGTGGTGCGGGTAATCTGCACACGGTGCGGGCACCCCTTGCGCTAGGCGTGCCTGATCTGACTCTGAGCGAATCCGTGGCCGGCTTCAAGCCGAACCCACAAAACATTTACATCCATTTAGCAGGGCCGTCTGCCGATCTGGTGTTCACCCCGCAAGCCACCAACACCGTGCGCCTGGACTCTGCCAATGCCACGCTGGAATCGGTTGCGCGCAGCGCCAGCGCGTCCACCACGACTTACCGCTGGGACTTGGCGGGACAGGTGCCTTTGCAATTCACCTTGGCCCATGCCGGACGTTGTCGTGTCTTGGTTGCGGGACGCGAGTTAACGTCCAGCCGCAATCAGGCTGAATTTTCACACTACCAATTGAGTGCCCATGCTGCCCGACCGCTCGAAGCGATATGCCGGAATTGACCAGCGGCCCGTCAGGCTTGTGCTGGCCACTCACTGGCAGCTCGTCTTGATCGCGGTCATCATGGTCGGCTTGCTGCGCGTTATTTTCCCGCACAAAGCTTTGGTGGAGAAGCTCTACCATCAGGATCAACTGGACGAGCTGACCCTGTCCTATATCGAGAATTTGTATCGGGCAGAGCCCACTAATTTTGATCTGACTATTTTGCTGGCCAGGGCCAGGCCAAACCAATCCCTATCGGAACAAGAACAATTGTTGAAAACGGTGTTGTCGTCGGGCAATGTCCGTCAACGGGGTGAGGCGCGTTTGCTCTTGTTGGAGTCTTATGAGAAAACTATCGAAACGGCCCATTCAGAAGCAGAAGCCGCCCACTGGACGGGTCAACTCATCGCTCTACTACAGGCGACTCGGAGCGATGACGTTTCACCCGAGCTCGCCGGCATCTTTGCTGCCACCGCATTTCGCTTGGAGCGCACGGACTTAGGGGTGTATTTTCTGGGTCAAATCAGTGCGGGGCATCCGGTAACAGCATTGGTGGACTACGCCAAAGAAGCCTTGGGATTAGGCCGTTATGTTCTGGCGGCGGAATACTATTTGCTCGCCCGAAACCACACGCAGAACCTGGACGATGCCCGCAGCTACTACCAAAAAGGGATTGAGGCCTTGATGGCCTCCAGCCGCTTCCAGCTGGCTATGCAAGAGGCTCAAAGAGAGTTGGGCGACTTGGCCAATGATCCATCCACCCTGCGTTTTCTCGCTCATGCCGCCTTGGCGGCGGGTGAGCCTAAACAGGCGGCACTCTATGCCCAGCGTCTGGTCTTCATGGACGCAGGCATTCGCGCGCCCACTGCTGTGCATACCGCCCGATGAATCGCTTGCTGCAACGTTTGTGGATGCTGACGGGCCTTTGGGTTGTAGCCTGTGGCGCACAGGCCGCCGAGGCCCCGGTGCCAGGTCAAGACTACTATTCGTGGCAAATCGTCAGTGGTAGCCCCAAAGGTTTAGAAAAAATCTATCGCCAGTACAACGAATTGCCCTATGTGCGGATTGAGCGCAGAGGTGCTTTGTATGTTTTACGTGTTGGGTTTTGGCCCAGCAGTCAGGCCGCACGCGACGCCTTGGCACAGCGGCTTGGTCAAGGTGCCCTAATTCGGATCGCAGCTTACCGGCCCGATGCCATTGTGCTGCGCAATTGGGAAACATCCCCCGGCGAAATCGGCATGTCCAAGCTTTCCAAAACGGCTTTAGAAGACAATACCGTCGAATCAAACGCGCGAGACCTACCGCAGCGACCAGTGAAGCCCACACCTGCAACGCTCACAACCCTCGCCACCGAACAAATCCCCCGTCTGCAAACGCCACAAGTGCCCATGCGCGAGGCCGGGGAACTCAAACCCTTTAATGCCGCAGACTACGCACTGGCCTTCAATGTTTTCATGGGCGCGGGCCAGACCGAGCAGGCCTTTCGTTTGGCCCAAAAAGCGGTGGACAGTGTTCCAGCAGATGCCGATTGGCGGCGCAAACTCGCTCGCCTGAGCGATTGGACGAAGCGCCCTCAACTAGCCTGGGCGCAGTGGTCGTATTTGTTCCAGCAAGGTGACCACTCAGAAGAGGTTGTGAATGCCGTGTTGCGACTGGCCCCCATGACAGAACAACCCGAATTGGCCATTGCCGCCTGGGAAGTGCGGGCCGCCAGGCATGACCCGACACCGGCCCAATGGGCCGACCTTTACCGCTTGTTCGACATGGCGGGGCAATCAGAGCAAGGCTCCTTGTACTTCGAGCGGCAATACCGAAGCAAAGGTGACCCCAAATTCCTAGAGCAGGCTGCGCAAATGGCCGTCAACGCTGGCAATGATGAGCGAGGCGTTCGCCTGTACACAGAACGCGCAAAACGCCAACCTTTTTCTATGGATGCAACGCTGCACGCCGTGGTAACCCTGATACGACGTGACCGCATGCGTGAAGCTTATGCACTGATGCAGACCGTGAGTCACGAGGTTCGTTCTGACGCTGAAGAGTTTTGGCGCATGCTGGGCAACGTGGCGTGGGAGTTGCAAGAATCCGAAGGGGCCGAAAAAGCCTATCAAAACTTTGCCCGCAACCCACAGGCCACGGCGGGAGATTGGTCGCGCCTGATTTACCTGGTGCGCCAACGTCATCCCAAGCAAGGGGCCGACTTGGCGCTGGAAGCCTATCGCCGTTATGGCAATGCCGACAACCTGATGCTGGCGTTGGGTGTTTACGCGCAAGCGAGAGACTTGGCGGGGCAGGCCCGGATCTTCAAACAGATCACCCCCTCTGACCTCGTGCTGCTGGAAGCGAACGTTGAATTTCTGGTAATCCGCGGCCAGTTCTATCAAAATCAGTCTGAAATGGAAAAAGCATGGCTGGATTTCCGCCGTGCATTGACAAAGAATCCTGACGATAGCCAAATTGCCGTGCCTGCTCTGTGGTTCTTGATTGATACGGGCCGACTGAAGGAGCTGGAAGTGATGCTGCGCACGCTCACACCGCAAGCACACAACGACAACGCCTATTGGCTTTCCTTTGCTGCGGGCTACCATGCCATGGATCGCTTCCGAGAAGCCTTGGTGTGGTATCGCAAGGAGGTCCAGCGCAGGCCCGATGACAACCTCCTATTGCTCAGTTACGCCGATGCACTATCACGGGTAAACCAGGTCGGCATGGCCGAGCGTGTGCGCCGCCATGCTTGGTTCAAGCTGCAAGCCAAGTACCCCGACCCCAAGCTTCAAGCCCCGCTGGACGACCAGCCCGAGCTGCTGACCCTGGCACGGTTAGCCATTCTCAACACACCTGGTGATCCGGGACAAGCCCTCATTCGGCAGGTGGTCGAGCAGCTACGCGGTTTGTCTGAGGAGCAAACGCAGACCCGACAAACCCGAGACTTGATTTTGGGCTGGGCTATTTCTAAAGAGCAGTTTCAAAATGCACGCAGCTGGATGTGGCTGAACTACGCCCGACAAGCGGGCAAAGACCAAGCCGCTCCGCTGTGGGGAGAAAGCCAAACGGCCCTCCAGTTGAATGAAACACAAACCATGGACAGCTTGCTGCTACAGCAAGCTGAGCGTCTGCCGGTTTACAACCGCTACGACACAGCCTATGCCCTAGAGCACTGGCCACAGGCGCTTAACGTCGCCTTTGAAGGTATGCAAAACAACGAGGTCGACGAACCACTGCACGACCGTTACCGTCAGCACACGCCTCTGCACGCGCACTACATGCAAATGCGCATTGCCAATGAAGCTTACGGCACCCTCAATGTGGACAGCCTACAAATGGAAGCCCGCTTGGTGCTGGAGCCTAAATGGCATGTGATGCTGGGCTGGACTCAAAGCCTTCAATCCAGTTCAGACCTATCGACCGCACCCTTCGTGCCCGGAGGCGAGCAGCTCAGCAGCCTAGGCCTGCGTTGGCTAGGCGGCCACGGGGAAACGACTGCCAGCGTCTTTCAACGCAATGAGGTGGCGAGCAACCTGGGTCTCAAGTTAGCGCAAACCTGGCGTTCGAGTCAACGCTTGGTATTCGACGGCAGTGTGGGTCTGCGCGTGGACTCCACTGACAGTCTGCCTTTGCGGGTTGGGGGTTATGAGGACCAGTTGCGCCTAGGCTTTAACTACATCATCAGCAAGCGCGAATACCTGCGTTATGGCACTCGGTTAGCGCAGTTTTCCACCCAGTTTGGTGACTACCTGGGCAGTGGGCAAAGCCACAGCCTGGAACTGGGCTACCGTATCCGCACCGAGTACCCCGACTTTCGCGTGCGCATCTTTGCTGAGCAGTACAACTACAACTACGACGGTAGCGTGGGTGCCCAGGCCTTGAACCGCTTGTCACCCGACGTTCTAGGGCAAATTGGCGCTGGAACCCTCGATGCCGTGAAATACTTCCTGCCCCAGGGCAGCACCAACCTGGGTGCATGTTTGGGGATGGGGGAGAATCTGGCAGGACAAAACATTCAAGAGATTTATACACGGGCCTTGAGACCATTTTTTGATATCTGCACCACCAACAACTCGCTCAACGGTGCCGGTTACAGTGGGCTGATTGGTCTAGCGGGCGCGATCACTGGCGAAGACCACTTCTCCATTCGATTGGAACAAAGCAGCGGCGGCACAGGCAGCGGCGCTTTAAGTAAAACCTTGGCATTACGCTACCGGCATTATTTTTAAGAGGATGACCATGAAATTAAAAACCGCACTTCTGTTGTTAACGGCGGCACTGTCCGTCGCAGCCTGCACCACGATGAGTTCGGTCGCTCCCGGTGCGAGTTTTGAACCCGGAGCCAAATGGGCCATGCTGCCCATGGTGAACCAAACCGACACGCCGCAGGCGGGCCTCTCGGCCGAAGCTATTGCCGAGCATGGCCTGCGCCTGCGTGGCCTGCGCGACATCGCACGCTACCCCGTGGCTTTGTCGCGTGACAGCTTGTTTGAACCCTCGGAGCGACGCGTATCTGAAGAAGCCCAGAAATGGGCACGCGAACAAGGCATCCGATACGGCTTGACGGGCGTGGTGCAGGAGTGGCGTTACAAGGTTGGTATCGATGGCGAGCCCGCGGTGGGCGTGACCCTCCAAGTCCTGGATCTGAGCACGGGTCAAATTGTGTGGAGCGCCTCTGGAGCCAAGAGCGGTTGGAGCCGTGAAGCTTTGTCGGGCGTAGCTCACAAATTGCTCTATCAGTTGATGGACACCTTCCCCATGCAGGTCGCGCAAGACAAGCGCTGAACAACACGTCCGGATGCAACTTCCCCAAGAGTACCGCCCTCCACTTTGGCGACGCCTGATCATTTCGAAATGGCTGGCACCCGAGCTCATAGCCGCGCGCGGCAAGTGGCTGGAGGTGCTTGCCATTTCGCTGTTGTTCATGGGCACGGCGTGGCTCTGGCGGCCTGCGGATCCGCTGCTAACCCAGTCCGCTTTCCCTTGGTTATGGCTGGCCCCGGTTTTACTGTCTTTGCGCTACGGGGTGATGCCTGGTTTGATCGGTGGCTTCCTGATTTTGGGCAATTGGTTTCTTGCCCATTACCTGGGCGTGGCAGCAGTGGTGCAGTCAGATTTCCCGCGTGACTATTTCTTTGGTGGTGGTCTTCTGATTCTTTTGTGCGGCGAATTCAGTGACGTATGGCGAGACCGCATTGGGCGCATGGATGAAACCAATCTCTACGTGACCGAACGGCTTTCACGGTTGACCCGGCGTCACCTTTTGCTCAATCTCTCACACGACCGAATGGAGCAGGAAATGTTGGCGCGCCCTGGCTCTTTGCGTGATGCGCTGGTCAACGTGAGAAATCTGGTTTTCCAGGCCAAGAGTGACGACGAGCCGGTGCCTGGGGCCAAAGCCTTGCTGGGTCTTTTGGCGCAATACGTGAGTATCGAATCCGCCGCCATTTATGGGGCGGATGCCACGGGGGACCACAACCAAGTGTTTGGGCCCATCCTTCAGTCCATCGGTGAACCCTTGCCGCTCAAAGACGACGACGAGCTGTTACTGCTGGCATTTGAAAAGCGCAATCTAACGCATATCTCGGACACCGAGGTCTCGCATGAGCGCAAATCCAATCAGTTGATAGTCGCCCCTCTGATTGCCAGTGACAACACCCTCGTGGGGGTGATAGCCGTCAGCAAAATCCCTTTCTTCTCACTCAATGTTGAGAACCTGCAGCTCATGTCGGTCATCTTGGCCTACTACGCCGACCACATTAACAATGCCAGCGACGTGACCCTGTGCCGCAGCCGCTTACCCACCATCCCCGCCACGTTTGCCGAAGAAGTGACCCGCATGCTGCGCATGCAAAAGAAGGTGGGCATCACCAGCCATATCGTGGTCATGACTTTTTCCAAAAACATGAAGGCCGATATCCCTGCCCAGTTCCTGCAGATCAAAAGGGGCTTGGACCTGTATTGGCAAACCGAGGTCAATGGCGGTACCGTGATCGCCGTCATGATGCCTTTTGCCAATGTTCAGGCTAAAAACGGTTTCCTGCAACGCATCGATACCTGGCTCAAGGCCACCTACGAGGGCGGCTTTGATGCCTTGCAAATTCGCGTGCGCAGCATTGACTTTTCTCGCGAAGACCCCTTGCTGATCTTGCCTGAAGTGATGCAAGCATGAACACCCTCTTTTGGGGCATAGCCGCCCTATTGGCCGACGCGGCCTTGTTCGCCAACGGGATGACCTTGACCAACTCCCTCACGGCATTTACTGCCGTCAGCATGTTGCATGCAGCGTGTTGTGCAGTTTTGGCCAGCTGTGCTTTCGTGTTCTTGCCCGCCCGCTATCGACGTTCCAAAGTGTGGGCCTGGCTGCTCATGTTCGACTTCTCCTTCATTGCACCGGTGTTTGGCCCGATTGGCATTTTGCTCATCATTCACTTCACCCTGATGCGCGAGACAGTTGTACTTGGACGAGCAACACCACGAACGATTGAGTTGCCCGTCTATGACGTTCAGGCTCACGAGACAGCCCGTGCAGGACAAGGCGCCATCCGCTCGCG
>CANCAO010000063.1 GCA_947374105.1 Comamonadaceae bacterium
CTTAAGAACCACAGCTTGGCAGTTTCTTCAAGCTCTTCCAGCGTGGCCATGGCGGCTGCGGGCGTGTCGTGCCAGACGTTGGGGCCTAGACGCTCCAACATAACAGCGCGAATCGGTGTACTGCGTGATTGATAGCGTGTGATGGCGGCAGCCACGTCTTGTGCGGCTTGCGGGTCGCCGGGTTTACGGTAGCTGATGAGAGGCACGTGGCCGACCTTCATGACGAAGTAGGGGGTTAGGGCGGGGAGAAGTTCGCGCTCCGCGTCGCTTTGCAAACCGTCTTTGGATTCGACAATCACTCCGATTGGCCCCGTTTGCCCCACCCCTACTCCCAACGTCAGCACCACGCAATGCGTGCTGTGAGTATGGATCACGCAGCGTGCGGGAGCCCCTGTCTTGGCGCTGGCTTCGTAAATGTGGCGGTGCAGGGCTATGGTTTTGCTGGCTTTTTCGCCACTGATTTGTTGACCTTCAGCGTTTAGCCGCGCCAAGCGGGCCGGGTCTAGGAAACCCAGGCAAGCATCGGTGGGGGTAATGAGAAAGCCGCCGCCTTGCGTGGCGTCTAGCTGCACGCTGATGTTGCCGGCTGTGGCATGCACATAGCCGCGTGCAAACAGGCTTTGCCCGACGCGGCAGATGTCTTCTCGGACTTGGTTTTCTGTCATTTCAACACATCGAAGGCGGTGATGAAAAAGTCGGATGCGCCGAAGTTGCCGGACTTGAGGGCGAGGTGCAGGCCCTCCATGTACTGACCATTTTTGGGCGCATGCGGCGATGGCGCATGGCACCAGGGCACACCGGGTGCGATCTGTAGGCCGATGCGCAGGCGTTTAATGTCCAGCGCCTGCACGCAAGCACCTGAAGTCTCGCCACCAGCCACGATGAGCTGGCGTACTCCTTGCTGTACCAGGCCGCAGGTCACAGCGGCCAGCGCCTGTTCGACCAATTGGCCTGCGCGTTCAACACCCAACTCGGCTTGCACGGCGCGCACGGCGTCGGGTTCGGCAGTGGCGTAGATCAACACGGGGCCTGCGAGCAAATGCTCTTGGGACCAAGCCAATGCATTCGACGCCACATCCTCGCCTTGCGCTAGCTGCATAGGGTTCACTGCAAAGGCTGCCCCTCCGCTGGCGATGAAGGCTGCCACCTGCCCGTTGGTGGCAGTAGAGCAACTACCTGACACGATGGCACGCAGGCCCTGTGCGGCAGGTAGAGTAGCCGCGTCACCCTGCGAACGTTCGCGCTGCGCAGGCGTCAGACCAATGGCCACGCCGGAGCCCGCTGTGATCAAGGGCAAGGCTGCCAGCGCAGGCCCCATGCTGCGCAAATCGTCATTACTGACGGCGTCGGTGACGGCCATAGAAACACCCGCGGCCTTGAGTGCCGCGATGCGCTGCGTAATGGCGTCAGCCCCTTGGGCCACGGTGCGGTAATCAATGAGTCCAACGCGTCGCTGGGTCTGCGCCTGCAAGACGCGCACTAGGTTCGAATCGGTCATGGGCGTGAGCGGGTGGTTGCGCATGCCGGACTCGTGTAGCAGCTCGTCGCCCACAAACAAATAGCCCTTGAAAATGGTGCGCGCGTTCTCGGGGAAGGCAGGGCAAGCGATGGTGAAATCAGTGCCAAGCGCGTCCATCAAGGCGTCTGTCACCGGGCCGATGTTGCCCTGCGCGGTGGAGTCAAAAGTGGAGCAGTATTTGAAGTAGATCTGCCCCGCGCCTTGGCTTTGCAACCAGGCTAGTGCGGCCAACGATTGGGTAACCGCATCAGCCGCCGGGATGGTACGTGACTTCAATGACACCACCACAGCGTCAGCATCCGCGTTCAGTGGGCCATCCGGGATGCCGATGGTTTGCACCACCCGAAAACCGGTGCGCACCAGGTTGTTGGCCAGATCGGTGGCACCGGTAAAGTCGTCGGCGATGCAGCCCAGCAGTGCCTTGCTCATGTGACTAGCCTTGGGTAGGGGTTGATTCAAGCACGGCCTTGAGGCGGCGCACAGCGCTCTCGGGGCTGGTCAACACGGGTTTGCCCACCACATCGGCCACACCCTTTTGCGCCCGTGCCATGGAGAACTGGCCCAGCACCACCACATCGCACGCGGCCAGTGCACGGGCACTGTCAAAGATCATTCGGTCATGGGTGATGGCGTCGCCCGCGTTGTAAATCGCCATCGCACCATCAGCGCACGCACCATCGACCTGCACGTCCAAGCCTCGCAGACGTATGGCGATCAGCAGCTCTTCACGCATGGAGATGGAAGACGGCGCAAAGGTGGTCAGCAAGCCGATGCGACGCGGGCCGCCCAGGCGTTCGCAAATGTCGAGCGCATCGTCAAACATGGCTTCGTTGGGTTTGAGGGTGGGCAGGCCCACGGCTTTGCGCGCCTCGTCGATGGCCGGGCCAAAGGCCGAGCAGGTGAACAAGATGCCGTTGGCGCCGTAGGTTTTGGCGTACTGCGCCAGGCCGATGAAGCGGGTGACCATGGTGGCGTTGAGCGAGCCCGCCTCGGCCAGATCGGGGGCCAAGCTGTCGTCTAGAAAATTAGAGATCCGCGCTTGGGGCCACAGTTGTTTAAAGGCTTCAGCAACGGGCTGAACGGCCAATGGGGTGGCGTGGATGAGGGCGATTCTGGGGTTCGTCATTTTTGAAAATAGCTGTTAATTGTCTGCAAGCCCTCGGTAACCGTGGGGTAGTGCAAGCGCAGGCGCAATTCGCGCTTCAGGCGCGTATTGTCCATGCGACGGGATTCGCTCATGAAACTCAGCAGCATCAAGGTGAGTTGGCGTGGGGCCTCAAAGCGTGAGATGCGCGGTGGGCGCGGCAGTCCGTACAGGTCGGCAGCCAGATCGAAGTAGTCGCCCATCTTGAGCACCGTGTCGTCATTGACGTTGTAGGCGCGCTGCGGCTGGCCACACCACAGGGCTTTGATGCAGGCACGGGCCAGGTCGTCGGCATGGATGTGGTTAGTGAATACATCGTCTGCCGCCTCTAGCACCGGCGTGCCGCGCAGCAAGCGCTCACGCGGTGTGCCGCCCACCCGGTCAGGTGCGTAAATGCCGGGGATGCGCAAGACATTGGTGCGCACACCACTCGCACGACCGAGAAAACACACTGTGCTTTCGGCCATTACCCGCCTTTGGGCGCGGGGCGTGTCGGGGTGCAGTGGCCGGGCCTCGTTCACGACATCACCCGCGCAATCGCCATACACACCGCTGGTGGAACCATAGATGAGCGACACCGGTAAAGAGCGCTGGCGCAGTGCCCTAACCAGGGCCAAAGTGCGCGGATCGCCCCCGCCCTCCCCCGGCGGCGGTGCCAGGTGCAGCACGCGGGTGGCCAAGCCGGCCAGGCGTTGCAGAGTCTTGGGTTCGTCAAGATTGCCCACAAGCGGCGTGATGTTTTGCGCACGCAATTCCGCCACGCGTTGTGGGCTGGAGGTGAGGGCCAGCACGCGCACACGGGCAGGCAGCTCACGCGCCACGCGCACACCCACATCGCCACAGCCAACAATCAGCACTCGCTCTCGGCGAAAGCGGGAGGGCAGCGCGCCCAAGGGGTTTTGGTTTGAAGGCAAAATCGAGGCTTGTGAAATTTGAGTTCATCAAGGATACCGAAAAGATGTCGAGCGCCGAAATTTATACCGTCACCGTGCAACCCAGTGGCCGCAGCCTCACCGTCAACCCCGACGAAGCCATCCTGGCCGCCGCCATTCGCCAGGGTATTGGCTTGCCCTATGGCTGCAAGGACGGGGCTTGTGGCTCTTGCACATGCAAAAAAATCTCGGGCACGGTGGTGCACCGTGATCACCAAAGCAAAGCATTGAGCGAAGCCGAAGAAGCCGCCGGCTTCATCCTGACCTGCTGCGGCGTACCGCACAGCGACGTGGTGCTGGAGTCGCGTCAGGTCACCGAGGAAGGTGCTTTCCCGGTGAAGAAAATGCCGGTTCGGGTGATCACGCTAGAGAAAAAATCAGACGACGTGATGCTGCTCAAACTCCAGTTGCCCGCCAACGACACGTTTGCTTTTCACACCGGGCAGTATGTGGAGTTTTTATTGCGCGACGGCGCACGGCGCAGCTACTCCATGGCCAGCGCGCCGCACATCGGCGCGGCCCAGCCCAGCGCCACACCACCGGTCGGCCCCACGATTGAGCTGCACATTCGCCACATGCCCGGCGGCAAGTTCACTGACCATGTGTTTGGTGCGATGAAAGAAAAAGAAATTTTGCGGATTGAAGGCCCCTACGGCAGCTTCTACCTGCGTGAGGACTCGGCCAAGCCCATCGTGCTGCTGGCCTCAGGCACGGGCTTTGCCCCCATCAAGGCCATCATCGAACAGATGGAACACAAAGGCATTACCCGCCCCGCCACGCTCTACTGGGGTGGTCGCCGCCCGGCCGATTTGTACATGCACGATTGGGTGCTGGCGCAAGTGGCCAAGATGCCTAACTTGCGTTATGTGCCTGTGGTGTCCAACGCCTTGCCCGAAGATGTGTGGCAAGGTCGCACTGGCTTTGTGCATCAGGCCGTGGTGCAAGACACACCCGACTTGTCGGCCTACCAGGTGTACGCCTGCGGCGCGCCCATCGTGGTGGACTCGGCTAGAGGCGTCTACACCGGCCAGGCGGGTCTGCCTGCCGATGAATTTTATGCCGACGCTTTCGTCACCGAGGCTGACAAAGCCAAAGCATGATTCAGACTTTGGCCATCACACCAGGGGAAGTTAGGGCTTAGCGTGAGGACGGTCTTTGCGGCCGTCGTGGTTTAAATCGCGCTGCCCGTCGTGCTTCTCGCGGGCAATGTCGCGACTGGCCTTGTTCTGCATGCGTGCAAGGCGCTCGCGCTCTTTGGGTGTGACCGTGCCATCGGCTTTGGCCTTGGCTTCTGCATTGTTGATGCGGCCTTGCTGCTTTTCCAGTCGCGCAGTTTCACGCGGGGTCAACTGACCTGAGCCCACACCTTGTTGGATACGCAGCTCTTGATTAGCTTCACGTTGATCGATTCGCGGCGTGGCAGTTTGCGCCAAAGTTACACCACTCACAGCAATCGCCAAGGCACCCATCAACAATTTGATCGTCATACAAAGCTCCATTTTTTTGAGATTAAACATGGAAACATGTTCCACGTGTACTTAACGCAGCCTCATCGTACGTCGCAGGACAATCACGCTAAAAAATTTGTAAGAAATTGTCACTTTGAGCTTATGAGTTTTCTTTAGACCCTGATCCACCTAATTTATAACAATGTGGTTAGCTTTGAGCAAGGCGCTCCAGCGGTCAATTTCGCTTTGAATGAAAACAGCAAACTCGTCCGGAGTGGCCTTGACGACCTCCATGTTCTGTTTGGCTAACTGCGCACGCGCCTCAGGGTTATCCAACGCTTTATTGAGCGAGGAGGCGAGTTTTTCAACCACGGCTGTAGCGGTACCCTTGGGTGCAAGCAAGCCGAACCAGAGCGACACATTGAAGCCTGGTAGTCCCGACTCTTCCAACGTGGGAACATCAAGCAGACTGGTACGCCGGTTACCGGTCGTCGCCAGCGCGATGAGCTTGCCAGACTTGATATGCGGGAGAACGCTGGAAGCTGGTGAGAACATAACCGGCACAAGACCCGACAAAACATCGTTCATGGCTGCAGAGCTTCCCTTGTACGGGATGTGTTGCATCTTCACTCCGGTACGTGACTCAAATAGTTCAGCCGACATATGGGGTGAACTGCCTGAACCGGATGAGGCAAAGGAAATACTATCGGGCTTGGATTTGGCAAGTGCAATGAGATCGCGTACTGACTTCACGTTAAGCGAAGGATGCACAACCAGAATATTGGGTATGTTCGCTACCAAACCCACGGGCATCAGGCTTTTGTAGGCCTTGCTTTGTGCGTTGTCGCCAGCAGCGGCGTTCACCGTGGCCGATGACGAGCTGAACAATAGTGTGTAGCCATCGCCCGGCGCATTGGCCACGGTTTCGGTGGCAATGCCGCTGGCTGCACCCGAACGGTTTTCCACAACGAGCTGCTGACCCAAGATAGGGCGAATGTATTCAGCCAAAATACGCGCCGCCGTATCGGTGGCACTTCCCGCAGGAAACCCTACCACCAGCTTGACAGGCTTGCTCGGATAGGCGGTCTGCGCCTGGGCACTGTCCAGGCAAAACACAAAGGCCGCGATGACCGGTGCCACCGTCAACAGGCATCGTTGGATGTTCACGTGCGCTCCAAAATAGTCAAACCGCGAACCCGGTCCAGCAAGTACATGAGGCCTCGCTCATCGACAGTGACATCATTGCTCTGGGCGCGCGGTAAGTGACCGGTGGGCTCGGGGACATAGGAGGCAACTTCACGCACGGCATGCGGATTAGAGAAGTCGATCACGCGCAGGCCGTGCGCAAACCACGCCACTGGCAACTCGGTGCCGGTGATGATTTCGCAAGGCTGATGACAACCGGTATAGATGGGGCGCGGTGAGCCGTCTTCCCCTTCCACCTGGAAACTGCCAAAAGGCACGGGCCGCGTTTCGTCATTGATGTCCACCATCCACAGAAAAGCGGGCGGCTGATCTTCACTGCGAAACACATCTTCGTCAGCCACGATCATGAGGTTGCGATTGCGCACCTTGAAGGGGATGGGTAAGGCCGTATGGGTGGGCCAGGGGAAAACACCGTTCCAGTGAAGCGATGACACCAGCTTGGGGCGCGACATGTCCTCGATATCAAGAATCACGGTGCCGCCGAACCAGTAGCTGGTGTACAGGCGGTTGCCCATGCGCAACGGATGGTGGCAGCGGTGGTTCGCACCCTCCCAGGTTTTTACTTCGCCGCCACCGGTCCATTGCCCGGGCATCCACCAGCGGCTCACCTCTTCAGGCTTAGCGGGGTTGCGCAGGTCAATGATCTTCATGATGTGGCCGACATAGCCTTCTTCGGTGGACGAAATGTAGGCGAATTCGCCATCAAAATCGAAACGGTGCACACCCTTGCCGGCCGTTTCCCATTGGCAAATCAGCTTGGGATCGGCGGGCTTGGAAACGTCATAAATGCCCAGGCCTCCTTTGAAGCCCTCAGGTGCCAAACCGGTCGCCATGAATTCGCGGTTGATCACCATGATGTCGTTCTTCACGCGCACTTTGTGCGAGTGAGTGCCCGGCACCATGCCCAAGCGTGAGATGGTGCGCGGGTGGCGGGGATCGCTCACATCAACGATGGTGGTGCCATCGGGATTGCTCATGTTGCCGATGTAGGCGATCTTGTTTTTAACGACCACTTGACCGCCGCCGGGGCAATCCACGTAAGCCACTTTTTTAATACCGATACCTTGTCCCATGATGTCCTTTGGTTGAAGCGCTACTGGCGATGTCTGAATTTATCGTCTCTTGCATCACAGCACAAATACAATTACCGGGTTAAGCGATACCAATTCTTGCATCACCACCCATGAGCAACTCACCCACACATGCATCGCCTTCAAGTGAAACAGCACTACCTGACTGGTATTTGCGCTCACGCTTGAAGATGCGTCAGATTTTGCTGCTGGTCGCGCTGGACGAGCACCGCAGCTTGCATAAAGCGGCGGCCCAAGTCAGCATGACGCAACCCGCAGCGACGCGTTTGTTGGCTGATTTGGAGCGCTTGCTGGGTGTGCGCCTGTTCGACCGCAACGCCCGTGGCGTGCAGCCCAATGCCTATGGTGAAAGCTTGATCCGCCACTCACG
>CANCAO010000064.1 GCA_947374105.1 Comamonadaceae bacterium
CCAGGCCTGACAGCAACTGCTGCGAGTCAGACAAATCCAAGTTCCTGCTGTTTTGTGCCAACATGGCCTGAGTGATGACCAACTCGCCCACCAAGTTGATCAATTGATCCACCTTGTTGATGGCCACCCGAATCGTCGCATTCTCTTGCTGCGCGGCCTGTGAAGTCGCTTTGCCCGACTCTTTGGCAGGGCTCTTGAATGCAAGCACCGGCTTCATATCGCCTGGTGCACTCGGCAACCCAGGTGCGCCGTCAAAAAATCCATACCCAGGTGCAGGTGCTAGTGGCGCATCAGGTGGGAGATCGTCTGCATGACTCCCCGCATCCAAAACAGCTATCGCACTTAGCGCTGCGTCATCCATCTCAGACAAATCCCGGATCGTCACCTGATCGCGCGATACATTAAACGCAAACAAATCCAGTAAATCGTCATTACTCGAAGCCGTACCAATTTTAAAAACACGCAATTCGGGGTTCTCGCTGGGCAACTCTACGATTTCCCCCAAACCCACAATGTCACGAAACAGCTCCATCACCGCATCCGCCTGATCCATACGTCCTCGGGGATCGATGGTGATTTCCAGTTGGCGATCGCCTTTAACGGTCGGCGTGGTGCTCAATACAACAGGCGCGACCATGGCGGATGCTGCAAACGGTGCAGAGGTAGCACCAGGCACTTGCCCCGCAGCCAGCTCACTGATGCGGCGCACCAAATCTTCAGAAGAGGGCGGTGCTTCGGCTTCGCCCGATTGATGACGCGCCAGCAAAACACGCGACGCATCCGCAGACTCCAACAACACATCCACCATCATGGCATTCGGCTTCAATTCATGACGACGTAAACGGTCTAGCAATGACTCCATCTGGTGCGTCAACGCCGTCACATCAGAAAACCCAAACGTGGCCGCCCCCCCCTTGACGGAGTGTGCGCAACGGAAAATGCCATTCATTTGCTCGTCATTAGCCTCTTCCAGGTTGAGATTTAGCAGCATCTGCTCCATGAGATCCAGATTTTCACCCGCCTCCTCGAAGAATATTTGATAGAACTGCGCCAAATCAAATGAATCACCGGATCCACTGCTTTCCTGATGTACGTCAGACATTCATTTCTCCTGCATTGAGGTCTCACCATTGATCTCGAAATTGAAAACTACTTAATCACCTTGTTAATGACATCTAGCAATCGGGCAGGGTCAAACGGCTTGACCAACCAGCCCGTTGCCCCTGCCGCTCGACCCGCCTGCTTCATTAGATCGCTGGACTCTGTGGTCAACATCAAAATCGGTGTCGTCTTGAATTGGGGATGCTCTCGAAGCTTTCGTGTTAGACCCAGACCATCAAGACGCGGCATGTTTTGATCGGTCAACACCAAATCGAAATGCTGGATTTGCGATTTTTCATACGCATCCTGCCCGTCTTGCGCCTCCACCACGCGGTGCCCTGCGCCCGTGAGGGTAAAAGACACCATCTTGCGCATAGATGGCGAATCATCAACAGCGAGTATCACGGCCATAAAAAACTCCGACTGATTGGAAAGGTTAAAAGGGTCATCAAATCAAAATAGCTCAATAGAGCCTGCGTCCATTTCGTCTTGTGTCACTGGGTTGGGTCGATCAGGCACTGCCTGAACGAAAGGCATGGCCTCACCCTCTTCCGTACCCATAGTCTCGGCGGCTAAGCGATAGGCGCACCCTTGAAGAATTTTTGACGTGTGGCCGATCAATTGGGAAGCCATGTCCTGAAACTGCAACTCCATGACAGCAGATCCAATGGCGCTGCGCGCACTCTCAAGCGCCAAGGTGTCTACCGGTGCCGAACCCGAGAGATCGGCACTGGCCCGAGTAAATCTCTCCATTAAATTTTCCATCGCATGTGACAATAAGCCATCCAGACGCGACAAGTCATGCACCACTACCAACAATGAGTCCTGTAGCTCCGCCACTAGCGTAATTGGCAGCTGCACCGCAGGCGTGTATTGCGAAGTTGACGAGGTTTGCATTGACATTTCGGTCTTGGCTAGGGTTAATGTCTGACTTGGGTCTCTGGTGGTTCCAAGGTTAGAATTTTGCAAGGATCACGTAAATGAACTCATCGAAATAAAGACCTGATTCCGGCTTATTTCAATCGCTAAAGAGAGACATCGCTTTGGTTTTCCACCGCAAACTGTCAAAGCAAGAAATCCCTTGATGAACCAAGAACTCAATCACAAGTCCATCCACATCCTCCACCTGGAAGACTCGGTGATGGATCACGACATGGTTCTGCGCACTCTTCGTCATTCAGGCATTCCCTTTTACCTCACGCGCATAGAGAATTTGGTAGATTTTTTCCACACAGTCAGCGCTGTCAACTTCGATGTGATCTTGGCGGACTATCAGCTCCCAGGCTTCACTGCCATTGATGCTTGGAATGGACTGCAAAACCAGACAAAACTTCCGCCCTTCATTCTGTTTTCTGGTGCCATTGGTGAAGCCGCCGCTGTAGAGGCTATCAAGCTAGGCATGAGCGACTACCTGCTCAAAGATGACGTGGCAAAGCTTCCCCATGTCATTAACAGGGCACTGGCCATGCAAGAAGCCCGGCTAACCAAAGAGCGCGCGACGACAGAACTGGCCGCTTCTGAGCAGCGATTAGCAAAATTCGCTGAACACCTTCAAACAACAATTGAAGAGGAGCGGGCCGCCATTGCCCGGGAAATCCACGATGACATCGGTGGCTCCCTGGCAGCCATCAAGTTTGATCTTTCATGGCTTGGAAGACACCAAAGCGACCCGGCCGCCAAAACCCACATTGAAGCAGCAAACGCCATGCTGCAACATGCGCTGGGTGCGAGTCAACGCATCATGATGAATCTGCGCCCCGCTATTCTCGACCAAGGCTTGGAGGCGGCTGTGGATTGGCTGGCGCGGGAGTTCGAGCGGCGCACCGGCACTCCCACCACCTTACGCTGCAGTCACGGTCGCACTGAAATCAGCAAACCGATTCAACTCACCGCTTACAGAACGGCACAAGAAGCCCTCACCAACATCTCCAAATACGCCCAATGCACAGAAGTCCGCATCGAACTCTCGGACTCTGAAAATCTGCTGACCCTTGAAATCACAGACAATGGCAGAGGTATCTTGCCCACCGAGCGCACCAAGCCTAAAGCCTATGGCCTCAAAGGCCTGCAAGAACGTGCCCGCACCATGGGAGGGTGGTTGGATGTCAGTAGCAGTCAGGCTCAAGGCACCTCCATCACCCTGTCCATTCCCTTAACCACACCCGCGCCCACAGAGGGTAAGGAAGTCCACGCATGATCCGAGTCATTCTTTGTGATGATCACGCCTTTGTCAGACGTGGCATACGCGACACCTTATCAGAGGCCGTGGACATTCAGGTCGTTGCAGATGCCAGCAGTTACGCTGAAGTCCGAGAAGCCCTTCGTACATTTCCGTGTGAGGTTCTCGTGCTGGACCTGAACTTGCCAGGCCGCGGTGGTCTTGAAGTTCTTGCCTCTTTGCGCGAGTCTGACTCCCCCATCAAGGTACTGATCGTCTCCATGTTTCCCGAGGATCAATATGCCATTCGCTGCCTGCGTGCCGGGGCGCAAGGCTATTTGAACAAAGCAGGAGAGCCTGCCGAACTGATCGAAGCGGTAAGAACCATCGCACAAGGCCGAAAATACGTCACGGCGGCGGTGTCACAGATGCTGGTTGAAAATCTATCCGCACCCACCAGCGAAGCGCTGCATGACACGCTCTCCGAACGAGAGCTCCAGACCTTGCAAAAAATAGCGTCAGGAAAACGCCTGTCTGATATTGCAGAAGAGCTAATGCTGAGCCCCAAAACAGTCAGCGTTTACCGATCAAGGGTTCTTGAAAAGCTCAAACTCACCAACAGTGCCGAACTCACCGTTTATGCCATTCGCAACAGTCTGGTTTGATTCAATTAGGCACCGGTAAAGAGCTCAACCGCGCGCTCCATCAACATCTGAAATGGTCGCTCCAGCAATGGTAGTGTCACAGCCATACCAATCAAACCCACCATCAACGTGATGGGAAATCCCACTGCATAAATGTTCATTTGCGGAGCCACTCGCGACACAATGCCTAGCGCCAGGTTCGCGAACATCAGCATCCCAATCATGGGCAATGCAATCCAAAGCCCACTGGCAAATAACTCCCCCCCAAGTCGGTAGAGCTTCATCCAGCTCAATGCATCCAGAAAACTCTGATCAACAGGAAACGCATTGAAACTCTGGATAGCGACCATCAACACCAAGAGATGACCGTTGAGCACCACGAACAACAAAGAAGCCATGTAACCGAAAAACCGGGCTGTCGCGCTAGACGGCGCATTGATCGATGGGTCAAAGAACGTCGCAAAATTCAAACCCATTTGAAATCCAACCACATCGCCTGCCAACTCAAACGTGGCAAACACCAGCCGCACAGCAAACCCAATCGACAAGCCAATACCAACCTGCTGGGCCACAACGCCCAAGACCTGCGGCCCTCGCCACAGAATATCGACTTGTGCTGGCAAACTGGGTTGGGCAGCAACAGCCACAAGCAAAGCCAAGCCAATACGAACGCGAACAGGGCAGGCCTTGGAAGAAAAAATCGGAGCTACCGTAAAAATAGCCAAAACACGCAGGAACGGCCACAGGATAGGCGTGATCCACGCCATCACTTGTGACTCCGTGAAACCAATCATGCTCGCACCCCAGTCAATTCACGATACTGGGAATTGATTCAATCGTGCGTCGGATGTACTCCACCAACATCGTCAGCATCCAGGGACCGGCAAAGGCAAATACAGCCATGGCCGCAATCAATTTGGGAACGAAAGCCAAGGTGGCCTCATGAATTTGCGTTATCGCCTGAAAAAGGCTGACCAATAGCCCCACCAGCAACACCACGCCCAATACGGGGGCTGACACCATCAAAAGCAAAAGCAAGGCTTCATGCCCCATTGTGAGAACCAGTTGCGCATTCACATATACCCCCTAAGACACAAAACTAGCGGCTAGCGAACCGATCAACAGATTCCAGCCGTCGGCCAGCACAAACAACATCAATTTGAACGGTAATGCAACCAGCACCGGCGACAACATCATCATGCCCAAGGACATCAAAACGCTGGCCACCACGAGATCAATCACCAAAAAAGGGATGAAGATCATGAATCCAATTTGAAAGGCCGACTTCAGTTCGCTGGTCACAAAGGCGGGTACCAGCACTCGCAAGGGTGCAGTTTGCGCCGTTACATTCAACTCCAATTTCGCCAACTTGGCGAACAAGGAAAAGTCGGACTGCCGCGTTTGCTTGACCATGAAAAGTCGAATGGGTCCTTCTGCTTTTTCCAATGCGACCTCAAAAGCAATGGTGTTTTTTGTGTACGGTACATAAGCATCGTTGTAAATACGATCTAGGGTTGGACCCATAACAAAAAACGTCAAAAACAAAGACAATCCAATAATAATTTGGTTCGGTGGTGAAGACTGCGTGCCTAGCGCTTGACGCAAGAGTGACAGCACGATGACGATGCGCGTGAAGCCCGTCATCATCAGAAGAATTGCGGGTAGGAACGAAAGCGCCGTGAAAAATAGCAGTGTTTGTATTGGTACTGAAAAACTCATGCCAGCGTTGCCACTACCCACCAGTAAGGGAAGATCAGTCATACAGCCCGATCCAATCTAGGCCCCGTTGGCACATCAATCTTTGGCTCTACGTCTGCGGGGATGTCCATGCGGTGCAGAAAAGTCACTGCTTGCGTCGATACCCCCAAGACCAACCACGCGCGCGCACCTTGCGGTCCAACCTCAACCGTCAGCAGTTTTTGATTCGGCCCGATCGCCATCGCGGAAATTATTTTCATGGCCGAAGCATTAGCCAACTGCCCGGCCACAGAGCGTTGCCGTACCCGTTGGATCAGAATAGGCAACAGGGCCAGCAAGAACAGGACAACGACAATCGTTACAAGGCTCGATGTCATAAGCTTTCCTCAACCTCTACTAACACGCCGCAAACGCTCCGATGGCGTGACCACGTCAGTCAGGCGAATGCCGAATTTTTCATTCACCACCACCACTTCACCCTGCGCGATCAAATAACCATTGACGAGCACGTCCATCGGTTCACCCGCCAAGGCATCGAGCTCCACCACCGAGCCTTGACCCAATTTCAAAATGTGCTTGATAGGCACTCTGGTTCGACCCAACTCCACCGACAATTGCACCGGTATATCAAGTACACGGCTGATATCGCCTTCGAAGGTATCTGACGTATCGCCGGTCGAAAAAGGACGGGGCGTCTGACTACCCGACAGTACCCCTCCGGGTTCGACTTCAGCCGCTTTGCTCTCCACGGTTTGCTGCTCTTGAAGAGCCTCGGCCCAATCGGCCATACCATCGTCGTCTGGTTTTAGTTCTGTGGTTTCCTCAGCTGCCATGTCGTTCTCCCATCCAGTTGCTGTCGTTGTTACGTAAGCTTGAATCAATACGAATCGCGTACTTCGAGTTATGTGTGCCGTAATGGCATGCAAAAATGGGAACGCCGTCTATAGTGGCCTGAATCTGAGGCTCTCGCTCCAGTTCAATAAAGTCACCCTTTTTCATCGCGATCAATTGCTCCACCGTCGCATCCGCCGTCGCCAGCTCGGCCACCAGCGTCACCTCAGCGGCCTGGATTTCTTGGGTTAGCACGTTCACCCATCGGCGGTCAATTTCTATAGAGTCGCCTTGGGTTGATGAATACAAAACCTCGCGTACGGGCTCGAGCGTCGCATAGGGCAGGCAAAAGTGAATAGCCCCCACCATCTCTCCAATTTCCAATCGAAAAGAAGTGGCAATAACAATCTCACTAGGTGTAGCAATGTTGGCAAATTGGGGCTGCATCTCACTGCGTTGGTAAACCAACTCCAACGGGTAAATACCTTTCCATGCTTTGGCGTACTCTTGGGAAATAACCTCAACCAATCGGTTAATGACCCTCTGCTCTGTGGCGGAAAAATCTCGCCCTTCGATCCTCGCCTGGTACTTACCGGCACCGCCATACAACGTGTCGATCACGGTAAAAATAAACGTCGGGTCACATACGATGAGTCCATGACCACGCAAGGGACGAATCGCCATGATGTTGAAATTTGTCGGGACCGCCAGCTCACGCAGAAATGCGCTGTAGCGCTGAACCTTGACAGGGCCCACCGATATTTCCGGGCTTCTTCGGATTAAATTAAAAAGCCCTATGCGCATGTTTCGAGTAAAACGCTCGTTGATGATTTCCATGGCCGGCATACGGCCTCGCACAATTCGCTCTTGGCTAGACAGATCGTAGTCTCTGATGCCTCCAGTTTCAACATGTTCATCAGCCGAGGTCTGACTCTCACCGGTCACACCCTCCAGCAGCGCATCGACTTCTTCCTGCGAAAGAAAAGATTCACTCATGAAAAAACTCGGTTAAATCGTTACTGAACAATGAAACTTGAGAACAAAACACCCCGCACGGGGTTGCCATCCAAAGTGCTCTTGTGGTCAGAAGCCGTTGTAGATTTAGATGTATTTTTCCCTGCAGGAGCTGCACTGATAAAGTGCCTTGCGGCCTCTTCCAGAATATCTGCTGCAAGCTTTTCTTTCCCCTCTCGCAACAGCAGTTCTTCGGCCGTACGCTGAGAAATCAGCATCAACACTCCACTGCGAATGGCGGGCATGTACAGCTTCA
>CANCAO010000065.1 GCA_947374105.1 Comamonadaceae bacterium
TGCCATCGCCCACGTTTGCACTGGTGAGTCCACCACTCAAGACGAGGTGAGCGTTGACGTTTTCTGGAAGGAGTGACCAATTAAAAGCCTTACCGCCACCGCCAAACCCTTCGACAGCAGCGTCGAGCAGGATGGCTTGGGCATTTGAGTAATCAGAGGCGTATTTTACGAGGTCAAAATTGCGCCCGGACTCACCCAAAGGGATGCGGGCGGCACGCAGATAGGGGCGCGCGCCGTGCTGACTGGCAGCCAGGCATTGTTCGGGTGTTTCGTCACCATGAAATTGAACTACAGCGCCCTGTATATATGCGCAGGCAGCTATGATATTTGTAGCGGATTCGTTGACGAAGAGCAGCACCGGGGTGACAAAAGGGGGCAAACGGCGTGCCAGTTCGGCGGCGCGCTCGGGCGTGACGTAGCGTGGGCTTTGCTTGTAGAGCACAAAGCCAATGGCGTCGGCCCCAGCAGCCACCGCAGCGTCCACATCCTGCTCACGCGTCAGGCCGCAAATTTTGATCCGTGTTCTCATGGCAAGCCATCATACGCAGGTGTTCGCTCGGGCAGGCCCCAGCGAGCGTCGTAGCGTGGGCCGAGGAAGTACAGGCCGTCGGGGGAGAAGGTGGGAGCGGCGGCGTCACGATTGCGTGCGGCCAGTACATCAATTATCCAGTGGGGCGGGTACTTGCCTTGGCCGATGGCAACTAAGCAACCCATAAGGTTGCGGATCATGTGGTGCAAGAACGCATTTGCTTCAAACTCGAAGCGCCAGTAGGCACCCCGGCGTGTGATCTCCAGACGCAGTAGATTTTTGATGGGTGACAGTGCCTGACAGGCCGAGGCGCGAAATGAGGTGAAGTCATGTTCGCCCAAGAGGTGCTGGGCGGCCTGGGTCATGGCGTCCATGTCCAGTGGGTGGTAGGCCCAGCCCACCCGGCCCGCGTCCACGCTGGGCCGCACGGGGGAATCGAGCAGGAGGTAGGCGTAGCGCCGGGACAGCGCGTTGGCGCGGCAATGAAATTCATCCGGCATGATCTGTGCCCATTGCACGGCAATGTCGCGTGGCAGGTGCGTGTTGGTGCCACGTACCCACGCGTGGGTGGGGCGGTCTAGCGGGGTGTCGAAATGCACGACTTGCATCAGGCCATGCACACCTGCATCGGTTCGACCGGCACACACGGTCGAGATGCGCGGGGTATTGAGATGGCTGAATTTGGCCAAGGCCGCCTCCAGCTTGTCTTGCACTGTTTTTCCGGAGAGCTGACTCTGCCAGCCTTCATAGGGTTGACCGTTGTAGCTGATGCCCAAGGCCACCCTCATGGCCGTGGCTCGTTACAGATAGTCACGATCAGGGCGCGTCATTCCTAGCGGAGCTGACTCAAGGCCTGCTGCGCCTTGATTTTCATCTCGCCAGAAGCTTCAGCAATCACTTCTTCAATCAAGTTGCGAGCGCCGTCCAAGTCGCCGATAGATCCAAATTCGATGGCCAAGGCGAGCTTGGTGTCCAATGGATCTTCTTCGTTTTCAGGGGTTTGCTCGGTCGTCGGGCCCAGATCAAGCGACAAGGAGCCAAGATCAAACTCAAGCAAACCGTCATTGACCGTCTTGGTTTCTTGGGCTGGAGCCTGAGCAAGTGGTACCGGTGCTGTGGGCAGGCTTGCATAGCTTGCAGACTCAATCCCCTCGGATGAGCTGGCTTGGTAAGCCAGCTCAGTGACTTCGTTCGCGTTGAACGCTAGATTTTGGATGCTGACATTTGATGAGTCAAGATCAACCTTGTGATTGGGTGCACTTTGAATTTCTGGTGTGTTGAAATCAAGGTCAAACACGGGTGGAGTGATATGGTTGGTAGAACTCAAAGCGTTAGCAGGGACTCTTTGTGTCGCGTCATGGGCGTCAATAGCTGGAGCATTCTCCAGTGAAAAATCAAGATCCAGGTCAAAATCTCTAGCTTGAGTGGGGGTCTGCGCCGCTGATGCAGTGGTCAACGGAGTGATTGACTGATATAGATCATTGGAGGGGTCAATGCTGCGGCCCAATTCGCTTATGCGGCTCCATTCCTGACTTTCACTTCCGGTCACAGTGAGCGCTTGTTTGGAGATGCGCTCAAAGTTTTTCAAGTCGCGACGTTTGGCGTAAATCTCCAGCAGTTTTTGGTGAATAGCGACCCGACCCGGGTGTATACGTAGCGCTTCTTTGAGGATTTCTTCGGCTTGAATATCTCGACCATAGGCCAAATACACGTCAGCTTCCGCGACCGGATCCACATCGTCAGCCGACTCAAGCTGACTGGGGGTGTAGAGCATTGATGAGCCGGACATGGCGGAATCGTGAGTGTCAATTTGTTGACCACCACTGGCTCCAAAAAAGGAGTCTGCCGGAATGCGGCTCTCCATATACATGCTGTCGATTTCTGTTGAGTTTTTATGCTTTTTGTATCGATAAAAACCTAAACCCGCCAGTAAGGCAATTAAACCTCCCGCCGCTGCGGGCACCAAGGGGTCATCTAACAATTGATCAATAAAACTGGATTCGGGTGCCGGTGCCGGTGCCGGTGCAGAAGCCACGACCTTATTCAGCGGGGTGGATGCCACGGGCTGGGGTGCCACTGCCACAGCTTGAGGTGCTGAGGCGTCGGCGGCGGCAGTGGCAGTGGCAGTGGCAGGCTCGGATGCCGCTGCGACCGTGGAGGTGATCTCCGTAGCGACCGTTAAACCAGGTGTAATTGCAGGTTTTGGGGATGATGCCGGTATTTCGGGTGTTGGTGTGGAGGGTACAGTCGCAGTGGCGGCAACCAGCTTGTTTAGATCGGCAATGGCTTTAGAAACGTCATCCGTTTTTTTTGCGATTTCTTTAGCTTGCCGATCTTTGGCGATAGTTGCTTCATTGGCTTTTCCAGAAACAGTACCTTGAGAGAGGGTGAGCTTGTCTGGTATGGGTGCACTGGTTTTTTTGTCATCAACCTTGGGTTGAACTTTTCCGCTGGATTGTCGATCCGCAGCAGCCACAGTGGTCAAGGAGACGGCGCTGGCAAGTTTGCTGCGAAATGCGTTGAAGTCCTGACTTTGCGTGAAGATGATTTGCTTGGCTTCAGCCATTGGCGTTGCTTGAGCATCATCAGAGCCTGGAATCTTGAGTACGGCACCCGCCCGAATGCGGTTGACATTACCTGCAACAAAAGCATCTGGGTTAGTGCGCAGCATGGCGACCAGCATCTGGTCCAGAGAAATGCTGGGGCTTACCAGCGTTGATGCAATGCGACCCGCTGTGTCACCGGGCCTGACTGTGATGTTTTTTCCGGGTTCTGAGGGCGTTCCAGCTGGAGGGCTTGATTTCTTAACAACTGCTCGAGGCAGTGAAGGTGCCCGAGCGGGACTGCTGGCGCTGGCGGCATTGTTGTCCGTGAGCTGGGGGGCGGTCGTGGCTTTGACTTGTGCAGGAACTGTACTCAGTTGGGGTGCAGTACGCGTGCTGATTTGGTTAGGTTGTGAATTCGGTGGATCAAACAGGAGGGTGTAGTCACGAACAATTCTCCCTGATGCCCAATTGGCTTCGAGCATCAAGTCAACAAAGGGGTCATTAATGCTTTGCTCACTTCTGATACGCAAGTAGGAGCGATCATCGGGACGTTTTTCTAGCGTGATTGTTAGTTTGGTCAACGCGGGGTTGTATTCCAGCCCCGCAGCCTTGAATGCCTCGGGCGAGGCGGTCGAAGCTTTGAGAGAAGCCGCTTCATCCGAATTGATGTCCAGAATTTCGACCTCAGCCAGAAGCGGTTCACCCAAGGGTGACAAAACGGAGATTCGACCTAGAGACAAGGCCAACGCTTGAGAGGCACAAAGTCCCATGACAGAGGCAATTGCGATTGCCAATAAGTTTTTGTGCCAGCAGTGGGACTTTGCGATCAATTTATTACTCTCCGATTTACGGGCAGTCGGCCAACATTTTTTATAGACGTATCGCTAATGCATGGTTATTAAAAACAGAAAAATCACCATAACATCACTATGTTAGCCTGACAAGCTAAGACATTACTTAAGTTTCAGACAGTGGCCAGCAACATTTTGTAATCGTCTGTTCGTTGTCAACTTACAACATCAAGCCTGTAGTTGTTTGATCAACCCTTTGTCGATTTTGGTTTCATTTCGTCAGCAAAATTCTCAACATGCGGCGCAGCGGCTCAGCGGCTCCCCAGAGGAGTTGATCGCCGATGGTGAAGGCTCCGACGTACTCAGGCCCCATGGCCAGCTTGCGAATGCGGCCCACGGGAATCGTCATGGTGCCGGTCACGGCCACGGGCGTCAGGTCCTTGATCGTCGCCTCACGCGTGTTGGGCACCACTTTCGCCCAGGGGTTGTCAGCCGCGATCATGGCTTCAATATCGGCCACGGGCACATCCTTTTTCAACTTGAAGGTCAATGCCTGGCTGTGGCAGCGCATGGCACCTACGCGCACGCAAAAACCATCCACGGGAATGGCAGCGGTACCAAAGCCTGCGCCTTGACCCAAAATCTTGTTGGTCTCGGCCATGCCTTTCCACTCTTCCTTGGACATTCCATTGCCGAGATCCTTGTCAATCCAAGGAATCAGTGAACCACCCAAGGGGGCACCAAAATTGGCCGTCTCAGCGGCGCTCAAACTCCGTTGCTTGGCAATAACTTTGCGATCAATTTCGAGGATGGCACTTTTGGGGTCGTCCAGCAGCGCTTTGACTTCCGCGTTGAGTGTGCCGTACTGCGTGAGCAGCTCACGCATGTGCTGGGCGCCGCCGCCGCTGGCGGCCTGGTAGGTCTGCGTGCTCATCCACTCCACCAGACCGGCTTTGTAAAGCGCGCCCACGCCCATCAACATGCAGCTGACCGTGCAGTTGCCACCGACCCAGTTGTTGCCGCCCTTGGCCAGCGCGTCTTGGATGACGTTCAGGTTGACCGGGTCCAAGACGATGACTGCGTCGTCGTTCATGCGCAGCGTGGAGGCGGCGTCGATCCAGTGGCCAGTCCAGCCTGAGGCTCGCAGCTTGGGGAAGACTTCACTGGTGTAGTCGCCGCCCTGGGCGGTGATGATGATGTCACAGCGCTTGAGCGCGTCGATATTGAAGGCGTCTTGCAGTGTGGTTTCGTTCTTGGCCATCGCAGGTGCTTTGCCACCCGCGTTAGACGTAGAAAAAAACATTGGTTCGATCAAACCAAAGTCACCTTCGGCCTGCATGCGGTCCATCAAGACCGAGCCGACCATGCCACGCCAACCCACCAATCCCACTAGTTTCATGATTTCACCTTCTTATTTTGCAAGTGCGGCCACCACGGCGTCGCCCATCTCAACTGTGCCGACACGGCTTGTGCCTTCAGACCAAATGTCAGTCGTGCGCAGGCCTGAATCGAGCACTTTTGATACGGCGGCTTCAATGCGGTCTGCCGCAGCGACCTGGTTCAAAGAGAAGCGCAGCATCATGGCCGCCGACAAAATCGTGGCCAGCGGGTTGGCAATGCCTTTGCCCGCGATGTCGGGCGCACTGCCGTGGCTGGGCTCGTACAGGCCCTGATTCTTGGAATTCAAGCTTGCCGAGGGCAACATGCCAATCGAGCCGGTCAACATGGCAGCAGCGTCACTGAGGATGTCACCAAACATATTGCCAGTGACCACCACGTCAAAGCGCTTGGGCGCACGCACCAGTTGCATGGCAGCGTTGTCCACGTACATGTGGTCTAGCGTCACCTCAGGGTACTGCAGGCCGATTTCAGTGACGATGTCTTTCCAGAACTGAAAGGTCTCCAGCACATTGGCCTTGTCCACGCTGGTCACGCGCTTGTCGCGCTTCATCGCGGCTTGGAAGGCCACATGGGCAATGCGCTCGATCTCTGGGCGGCTGTAACGCATGGTGTCGAAAGCTTCTTCAGCGCCGGGGAAATGCCCGTCGGTAGCGACACGGCGACCGCGCGGCTGACCAAAGTAGATGTCACCCGTCAGTTCGCGGATGATCAAAATGTCCAGGCCTGCCACCAGCTCAGGCTTGAGGCTGGAGGCGTCCACCAGTTGGGGGTAGCAAATGGCCGGGCGGAAGTTGGCGAACAGGCCCATGTTCTTACGCAGACCCAAAATCGCTTGTTCGGGGCGCAGCGGGCGATCTAGTGTGTCGTACTTCCAGTCGCCCACCGCACCAAACAGCACGGCGTCAGACGCCTGGGCGAGCTTAAGGGTGGACTCGGGCAGGGGGTGGCCGTGCGCCTCGTAGGCGGCACCACCGACCAAGGCGGTTTCCATCTCGAAGGGGAGGTCGAGGACTTTGAGGACTTTGATGGCCTCAGCGACGATTTCGGTGCCGATGCCGTCACCCGGTAGAACTGCAATTTTCATTATTTTGGTTTCAATTTGCTATTAAATAAATAGCTTGTTACGCTGGTAGATAAAGGGCTATAGCCCGAATTGACAGTGAAATCTAGGCCGAAACAACACTGTGCGACAGCCAAGGCTTTTGTGCCAGACGCTGGGCTTCAAAGGCGGCGATTTTGTCGGACTGGCGCAGTGTCAGGCCGATGTCGTCAAAGCCGTTGAGCAGGCAGTATTTGCGGAAGGCTTCTACGGCAAACGGAATTTCTTCGCCCTGTGGTTTAACGATCACTTGGCGCTCCAGATCCACCGTCAAGGTGTAGCCGGGGAAGGCCAAGCATTCATCAAACAACTGGCTGATGGTGGATTCAGGCAAGACGATGGGCAGCAGGCCGTTTTTGAAGCTGTTGTTGAAGAAAATGTCAGCGTAGCTAGGGGCGATGACGGCGCGAAAGCCGTACTGGTCCAGCGCCCAAGGCGCGTGCTCACGTGAAGAGCCGCAGCCAAAGTTTTTGCGAGCCAACAAGATGGATGCGCCAGCATAGCGCGGCTGGTTCAGCACAAAGTTCGGATTGGGCTTGCGGCTGGTCGGGTCCTGGCCTGGGTAGCCTGCGTCTAGGTAGCGCCACTCGTCAAACAGATTAGGGCCAAAGCCGGTCTTCCTGATGGACTTTAAAAACTGCTTGGGAATGATGGCGTCCGTATCGACGTTTTCACGATCCATAGGAGCAACTAGACCTTGGTGTAAGGAGAATGATTTCATTTTTTAGCGGCCCCCTCAATTTTTTCGCCAGCTTTTTGAAGATCTTGCCCCATTCCCTTGACGGTATTGCAGCCCAACAGGGCAAATGTCAAAGACAGTGTTATCAGCACGATGGTTGTTTTCATCATCAGTTCCTTAGCAAAGTCAGTCAGGCGAATTTACGAACGTCAACAAAATGACCGTGCACGGCAGCAGCGGCGGCCATAGCCGGACTGACCAGGTGGGTGCGGCCACCTGCACCCTGACGGCCTTCGAAATTGCGGTTGCTGGTGGATGCGCAGCGCTCGCCGGGCTCTAGCCGGTCGGCGTTCATGGCCAAGCACATGGAGCAACCGGGCTCGCGCCACTCAAAGCCAGCCGCCACAAAAATCTTGTCCAAGCCTTCGCGTTCGGCCTGTTCTTTCACCAAACCAGAGCCGGGCACAACCAGTGCCAGCTTGACGTTTTTGGCAACCTTGAGGCCAAGCTTTTTCACCAACGCAGCGGCTTCCCGCATGTCTTCAATGCGGCTGTTGGTGCACGAGCCGATGAAGACCTTGTCCACGAAGATGTCGTCCATGGCCTTGTTCGGCTGCAGGCCCATGTAGGTGAGCGCCCGCTCA
>CANCAO010000066.1 GCA_947374105.1 Comamonadaceae bacterium
CCAAGCCAAAAGCCCCGGCGTACCACAGCGGGTTGAGTAGGGAAGGGCGCGCGCCCAGCTCGTCCAGCCGCTGCTTGGTCCAAGCCAAATGATTGGCTTCCTCAGCGCTAGCCTTTTGAAAATGGGCTTGAAGTGCTGCGTTTTTTGTAGCAAATGCTTGCGCCGTGTAAAGCGCCTGCGCACACACTTCGCCCACATGGTTGACACGCATCAGTGCGCCCGCACGGGCTTTATCAGCGGCAAAAAGCTCACCGCAGGGCTCTATTGGCACGGGGCAGGGTAAGGCAGCGCGCGACGGGGCAAACAGCGTGCGCAGGGCACTGTCGGCGGCGATGAGGAGGGGGTCAAAGTTGCTCAATCTGCCGCTACTTTTGCAAACGGGTTAATGACCTGCACGCCAAGCGGGCGTTTTAAAGACCCGGCATCTTCAGAGTACAGCGTCTTGACACCGTGCTCAGCGCAAATGGACACAATCAACGCATCCCAGACTTGGTATTTGTGCGTGGCCACCAGTTTCCAGGCCTGTTGATAAGCCGGCTGCGATGCCCCCAGAATCCGCGCGGCCTGCGACAACAAACCCACCGCTTCGAGGGCCTGGGCATGGGACATCGCTTTTTTCCTCAGCACCGCATTCATGAATTCGCTCAGAACCTGCCCGACCAAGCAAGCTTGAGGGCTCAAAGCCAGACGCCTCAGCAGTTGTTTCGCAACAACTTGTTTCTCCACCGGTGCATCTGGCTCAGTTGCGTAAATCAAAACGTTGGTGTCTATCGTCCAAGGCAACTCAGTCGTCATAAGCATCGCCGCGTTCGAACTTCTTACCAAGCGAGCGCGACATCCGAATCGACAACAGCTTTTCAATTAAGACCTCTCGCTCTTGCTGATTCAGTTCGGCTGTAGGGATCTGAACCAGCTTCAACACCGGCTTACCAAAGCGAGTCACGGTCAACTCCTCTCCGGCAGCAACTCGTGCAGCAACGGCAGAGAAGTGGTGGATCACTTCGCGTGAAGTCACGGCCGACATATGACGCTCCTGAAAATTGTTTAACGAAGTGTATAACAAAATAAACCAAAGCGCACCCGTCACACTTTGTTGCAGCTCTGCAACGAAAGTGCAAAAATAAACACGAATTGAGTGGTTTTTCTTTGCCAAGGTGGGCGGAATTTGGTTCAATTGGTCCAACTTCCTGAATCAGGACGTTAAGAACCCTACTCAACCTTTGGAGAATTCTTTAAATGAAAAAGACCCTCATTGCCTTGGCCGCTCTGGCTGCCACCGCTTCTTTCGCTCAAGTCTCGATCACCGGTCGTGTCGCTTTGGGCGTGTCTACTTACAGCGCTAACGGTTCTACCGTCGGTGCAACTCAAGATGCCGCTTCGCGTACCAAAGTTGATGAATACTCTTCACGTCTGAAGTTCGCAGTGAACGAAGACTTGGGTGGTGGCTTGCGCGCTTTTGGCGTGTATGAATTCGGTCTGAACTTTGACACGGGTTCGGGTAACGGCCAAGCCGGTACGGCTAACACTGCGGCAGCCTTCAACGGCTCACGCGAATCCCACATCGGTATTGGTAACAGCGATATTGAACTTCGTGTCGGCCGCCAGAACGTGTTCTGGACTCAGGGCGACCTGAGCGAGCAAGGTGCCAACTACGTCGGCAAAGACTCTATTGCCGATATGTACACCCGCCAAGCTAACGTGCGTCAGAACAACGCTATTCTGTTGAACCTGAACAGCACCTCTTTTGCGGGTTCGCAACTGTATTGGGCACCTGAAGTGGCCAACGAGTCCGCACCTGTGGGCTCGCCGACCGCTGCTCAATCTTCTGCCAACGCAACAACTGCAGGCTTCAAGCTGAACTGGAATTCAGCAGCTTGGCACTTCATGGCTGACTACCAAAAGCGTAGCAATATCGCTGCTGATGCCGCTAACCTGTTCCCCGCCAATACTGCTACCTTTGATACCACGTCCATCAAACTGGGCCTGGGCTACCGTTATGCAGAGCGCAGCATTGTTGCGATTCACTACTGGGATCAGAAGAAAGACTTTACTGACGCAGCAACTAACAACACCGCCACGGTTCAAGCCGTTGCTGGCGTGACAGGTGGCTCTATGCTGGGCGGCAACAAGCAAACCGGTTGGGCACTGAGCTTGACGCACAACCTGGGCAATGGCCTGTTTGGTTACGCTTCTTATGGCGTGCTGAACAACCTGACCGGCACGGGCACCAATGCTGACTTGAATGACTCCGGCACCACGGCTTACAGCATTGGCCTGCGTAAAGAGTTGTCCAAGCGTACCGCTTTGTTCGGTACTTACGGCCAGATCACCAACGCATCGGCTGGTACGTACGCACCTACCGGTGGTTCTTTCGTGCCTGTTACCGCAGCTGCTGGTTCAGACCCAACCTACTTCGGTATTGGCATGATGCACAATTTCTGATCTGACGCTGACATTAGTCAGCTGAAGGTTTGAAAGTTCAAAACCCCCGCTACGGCAACGTGGCGGGGGTTTTTTATTGACCCTGATTTGTGTGATGAAAGCTTTTGTTTTCGGGTACAGTACGGTCTACCCTTTGGCACGCTTAAATTCTCTGAGAAGCTAATTGCTGCTGGCGTCCCTGAGGCGCAGGCCAAGGCCGAGGCCTCTGCTTTGTCCGAGGTGCTGGAGATCAATCTCAAAGACCTTGTCACCAAAGAGCATTTGGACTACAAGTTGGCCGAACTCAAGGCCGACCTCATCAAGTGGGTCGTCGGTTTGGCCTTGGCGCAGTCTGGCTTGCTGGTCGGCATTTTGCTCAAACTCGCGTAAGTTATACCCCACAGTTCCTGAAACTTGACGCTTGATTGAGTGGGGCGAATCCCCCGGTTCAATCTGCTGTGGACAAAGAAAAAGCCGTGCTTTCTAGCACGGCTTTTTTTGGGCTTGCGACCCGTGAGTCAGTCTGTATTAGAACTTATAGCCAACACGGATGACGTAGTCCATGGTATCGAGTTTGAGTGTGCCGGAGGTAGTGGCGCCGCCTGTTGCCGCTGAGCTGATAAAGGTTGCCGTTGTGCTCACAGGGATGTAAGACACCGAGGCGTTAACCGACCAGCGGTCGTTGATGTTGTAGATCACGCCGGCGTTGTAAACCGGTGCCCAAGTGGAGCTCAAGGAAGCAGATGTACCGGCCAGATTGTTGACAAGTGCATCGCTCAGGTTGGCGGTGACATTACTGAAGGAGACATAAGTTGCACCTAAGCCGACATAGGGGCGCCACTGTTCACCGGGTTTGTTGAACAAGTATTTAGCGATGACTGCGGGTGCCATATAGGTAGAGGTTGCCGCACCGGGATGAGGTATGGCTGCAGCCTTGGGCGTGGTGACATCAACCGTCAGCTTGGGTGGGACTCCAATTGCAAGTTCAGCGGCGATGTTGTCGGTGAACATGTGCAGCCAACCAATAGTCAAGGTGTTGACGCTGGCAATGCTGGCACTAGCGGCAGAGGTTGTTACACCAAAAGCGCCAGCAACACCGGGGAAGCCGCCAGTGGTGCTCAGGGTGCCCAGCGATGAGTTGGGATTAACATTGACGATACCGGCACTAATGATGTCGTCGCCAGCTTTCTGGGCATGAACGCCACCTGCAACGGCCAACAACATTGCACTGAGGAGCACGGATTTTTTAAAAGAACTCATTAAATTTTTCTCCAACGGGTTGATGATCTAAATACGCCAGTCGCTGAATTGCGCCCTGTGGTATTAGAAATTCAGTGTATTGAGGCAAGTTTTGTGAGTCAATGTGTCTGTGTTGTAAACAAGGTGAAAGCCGTGGTTTTTAAGGGTATACACCGATCCATAATTCAAGTCCAAGCATGATTCCATGAGCATCCCTATGAACCAACTCCAAGCCCTCAAGTCATTCACCACCGTGGTCGCTGACACCGGTGATTTCAAGCAGTTGGCCGCTTTCCAGCCGCAAGACGCTACCACCAACCCTTCGCTCATCCTCAAAGCGGTGCAAAAAGCCGATTACGCCCCCTTGCTGAAAGAAGTGGTGTCAGCCTTTCGGGGGCGTGCGCTGGACGAGGTGATGGACCGGTTGCTGGTGCGTTTTGGCTGTGAAATATTGGCACTGATTCCCGGGCGAGTCTCTACCGAAGTGGACGCTCGCTTGAGCTTTGACACGCAGGCTACCGTGACGCGGGCCGAGCGCGTCATCGAGCTTTATCAGGCGCAAGGCGTGCACATTGACCGTGTGCTGATCAAAATTGCGGCCACTTGGGAGGGCATGGCTGCGGCCAAGCAACTGGAGCAACGCGGCATTCACACCAACCTGACTTTGTTGTTTTCGTTCAGTCAGGCGGTGGTGTGTGCCCAGTCCAAAGTGCAGTTGATTTCGCCTTTTGTCGGGCGCATTTATGACTGGCACAAAAAGTCAGCCGGGGCCAGCTGGATAGAGGCTGACAACGCAGGGGCTAACGACCCTGGCGTGCAGTCTGTACGCGCCATCTTCAATTACTACAAACACTTTGGTATTGCCACTGAAGTGATGGGTGCGAGCTTTCGCAACGTGGGGCAAATCACCGCGTTGGCCGGGTGCGACTTGCTGACCATCGCGCCTGAGTTGCTGGCGCAACTGGAGGCTTGTGACGACACTGTATCCCCACTCACCCGCGCGCTGGATGCACAGGCAGCGAGAACCATGAACTTGAACCCCGTGAACTTTGACGAGGCGGGTTTTCGCTATGCCTTGAACGAGGATGCCATGGCCAGCGACAAACTGGCCGAAGGCATACGGGCTTTTGTAGTGGACACAGTCAAACTGGAAGCGCTGATGCGTTTGGCCTGAGACTTCCTTCCCCCTGAGCCTGTCGAAGCCCTTCGACAGGCTCAGGGTGAACGGATTTGCGTTAGAGCGTGATGCCGAGCAGCTTCGCCGCATTACCCCCCAAAATCGCGGCGCGCTGGGCGTTGGTCAGACTGGGGGTGTTCAGCACATGCTGCACCGGGTGGTCTTCCCACGGGATGGGGTGGTCGGTGCCAATCACCACTTGGCTGGCGCCGACTTGCGCAACGAGGTGGCGTAGCGCCTCAGGCGTGAAGACCAGGGCGTCGAAGTAAATCTGGTTCAAATACTCGGTGGGCTTTTTCTTCAACACGATGTCGGGGTTGCAGTTGACGGGCGAGACAAAGCAACTGTGATCTGAGCGCGGCGCATAAGAGCCCAAGTAGCCGCCCCCGTGCGCGGCCAGCACCTTGAGGCCGGGGAAACGATCCAGCGTGCCTTCAAAGATGAGGTGTTGCAGTGCAATGGTGGTGTCGAGCGGGTTGCCAATGGTGTTGGACAGCCAGCCGTTGCCCTTGAAGCGTTTGGCCAACTCAGGTGTGCTTTGCGGGTGAATGAACAGCACCGCGCCCAGCTCCTCGGCCTTGGCCCACACAGGGTGAAATTTGGGGTCTGAGAAGTCTTCGCCCACCACGCTGCCGCCAATGGCCGCGCCGCGCAGGCCTTGCTTTTTGATGGCGTGCTCAAGCTGCTGCACTGCCAAGTCTGGGAACTGGAGCGATAGCGAGGCAAAAGCGGCCAGCCGCTTGGGGTTAGCAGCGCTGAGTTCGGCGAGTTTTTCGTTGTTGATGCGCACGATCTCGGCGGCGACATCGCGTTCTTTGCGGTACCAAAAGGGATTAACGCTGAGTACCTCCATGTCAATGCCCATCACGTCCATACTGCTCAGGCGCTTGGCCAGCACCTCGGCAGTGGTCAGAAAATGCTCGGGCACGCCTTTGACCGGTGGCAGCACACGGGCGGCCTCTGCGCCCATCAGATCCAGCGATTCTTGGAAGTAGCAATGCGAATGCGTGTCGATGGTTTTGACGCGCTTGCCGTTGAGCATGAGTTGTGGGGGCTGGGTGCCTGGCTTGGCGTGTGCCGCGTGGGCTTCGCGAGCGCCCGCAAATCCACACGCGCAAAAAAAGACACCGGCCAAGTTGCGTGAGGTGTCTTTGATGAATTCTCTGCGGTCGCTCATGGGGTGTCCTTGTCATTGGGTAGGTAAAAGATGTTGCTGATTTAAAGGGTTTTGAGGATGCGATGCGAGAGGGTTAACCCCATAAGCTGACACGCTAAGATTTCAATTCTGTCTAACCCCTCAAGGATTGCCCGCTATGCAACGCCGAAGCTTCTCTACCGCCCTCGCCTTGGGTACGCTGACCTCAGCACTTTATTTGTCGGGCTGCGCCACTGCGACACCACCACCGGCTACGACGCTCACACCCGCTACCCTGCGCGTCAACGTCTTCCCGGGCTCCAGCAACTTGCCATTGTTGGCAGCCATCGAGCAGGGATTTTTTGCCAAGCGTGGTTTGACAATTGAAGTGCAAAACACGCCAAACTCTGAAGAGCAACGTGCTGGCCTGCCCGCTGGCAAGTTCGAGATCGCCCATGCCGCCGTGGACAACGCAGTTGCGATGATTGAAGTCGCCAAGCATGACGTGAAAATTGTGATGGGCGGCGATTCGGGCTTGAATGATTTCATGGTGCGACCAGAGATACGCACCTTTGACGACATCCGAGGCAAGTCGCTTGCGGTGGATGCGCCGGACACGGCTTACGCTGTGGTGGCCAAGAAGATTTTGAAAAACAAGGGCTTGCTTGAGGGCCGCGACTACACCGTCAAAGCGGTGGGTGGGACATTGTCGCGTGCAAACGCCATGGCCAGTAACCCGGAGTTGGTGGCTGGGATGGTGAATCCGCCGTTTTCTTTTATCGTGGGAGAAAAAGGACTCAAAAGTATGGGACGAGCCACTGACTTGGCAGGTTCCTATCAAGCCACTGGTGCGTTTGTGATGCGCAGCTGGGCCATTCAAAATGCACCCGTACTGGAACGCTATTTGGCCGCTTTCATCGAAGGTGCTCGCTATGCCATGAACCCGGCCAACCGGGCCGAGATGATCGCACTGCTGCAAACCCGTTTTAAACTCGCGCCGGCTGTGGCGACAAAAAGCTATGAAGCCTTGATGTCCCCCGGCTTCGGTCTGGCCACTGACGCCCGCTTCAGCATGGAAGGCTTTCGCAACGTGCTGGCCCTGCGCGCCGAGCTGGAAGGCCAGTGGGGCGGCAAAGCCCCAGAGCCCGAGAAGTTTTTAGACCTGAGCTATTACCACAAAGCGCTGGCGATGGTGGGTCGTTAATCCAACAGATCCAGCAGCCATTAAAAAACCCGCAAAGGCGCAAGCCCAGCGGGTTTTTTGTTTTCTGTCGAAAGCAATAACGCCAATCGACGCAGCATGAGGGCTTAGCGCAAGGCGCGTGGGCGCTGGCAGTACCTCTGGTACGACAAGCCCACGCAACGCCGCGCTCAGCCCTCAGGCAAGGAGCCCATTACATGCCCATGCCACCCATGCCGCCCATACCACCCATATCACCACCACCCATGCCACCCATGCCGCCAGCGGCATCAGACTTGGGGGACTCGGAGACCATGCACTCGGTCGTCAACATCAGTGAAGCTACAGACGCTGCGTTTTGCAGTGCCGTGCGGGTCACTTTGGTGGGGTCCAAGATGCCCATTTCGATCATGTCGCCGTAGGTGTCATTGGCGGCGTTGAAGCCGTAGTTGCCTTTGCCA